>CAZLGI010000083.1:0-7145 GCA_964558995.1 uncultured Carnobacteriaceae bacterium
TTCTTTCACAGCACGTAAATCTTCAATTGTTCCTAAGAAGTTAGGATATTGAATCACAACAGCTGCCGTATCTTCACTGATTGCATCAGCTAAGGCTGTTAAATCGGTTTTATCCCCTACTAGTGGAATTTCTACGACGTCGGTTCCTCGGCCTGGTGAAGCCGCTTGAACGACTTGTCTGCCTTCAGGATGGACACCTTTTGAAATAAGAACTTGATTTTTACGTGTGGTTGCTTGGGCCAAACCAACTGCTTCACCTAAAGACGCAAAACCGTCGTAAAGGGATGAGTTGCTGACTTCCATGCCGGTCAATTCGCTGACCATCGTTTGGAATTCGAAAATCGCTTGTAGTTCACCTTGGCTGGCTTCAGCTTGGTAAGGCGTATAAGCAGTATAAAATTCTGAACGAGAAATAACTGCATCCACGACACTTGGAATCGTGTGATCATAAACACCTGCGCCTAGAAATACTGGCAAGTTCGTGCTTGTGATATTTTTTGCTGCTAGTTGTTGCATGTGGCGTAATAATTCGCCTTCTGCCATCGCAGCTGGAATCGCCAATTCGTCATCGACACGAATGGCTTTTGGGATGTCTAAAAATAAGTCGTCAACTGAATCGACGCCAACAACGGCCAACATTTCTTCAATGTCTTCTTTTGTATCTGGTAAATAGCGAAAGTGCTCATCTGTCATCCATTATTCCTCCTCTTCAAGAAATGCTTCGTATTGCTCCAAATTCATTAATTTTTCTAAATCTGCTGGATCGTTGACTTCGATTTCAAACATCCAACCTTCGTCTGTTGGAGACTCATTGACTAATTCCGGGCTATCATCTAGCGCATCGTTAAAGGCAACAACTTTCCCAGCAACAGGTGCATAAACATCTGATACTGATTTTACTGATTCAACAGTTAAGACTTCTTCTTCTGCATCGATGTCAGCTAAATCGGCAGTAAAGTCGATAAAGACGATATCTCCTAGTTGATCTTGTGCGTGATCAGTAATCCCTACGCGAGCTAGTTTGCCATCCGTTAATGTAATCCATTCGTGTTCTTTTGTGTAATAAGTCATTTTTTATAACTCCTTTTTCTCATAAAATGTTTTTTTAGTAATTTCTGCCGCAATTTTTTTATTCCTTATGCCAATGAAAATGGCTGTTCCAATTGCCGTATGCTCAGAAGCAATTAATGCCATGCCGATTCCTTGTTTTAACATTGGCGATTGAGTCCCTGATGTCACTGTACCAATTAATTGGCCGTCTTCCAGGAAAACGTCATAGCCTGTTCGAGGAATCCCACGTTCCAGCATTTTGAAACCAACTACTTTTTGTGCGGTTCCGGCTTCTCTTTGGTTTCGTAAAATATCTTGACCGATGAAGTCAGCTGCTTTTTTCGTTTTAACCGCAAAACCTACTCCAGCCATAATTGGCGAAATATCGGCTGTTAACTCTTGGCCGTACAAAGGCAAACCTGCCTCTAAGCGTAAAGTATCACGCGCGCCAAGTCCACAAACTAAGCCTTCATTTTCTAGAACCTTTTCTAAAACAGCATCCCATAATTTTCTTGTTTCTCCAGCTGGCACGTAAATTTCAAAGCCATCTTCTCCAGTATAACCTGTTCGAGAAATCAAAACTGACTCTACCCCTGCCATTGTAAGCGAATCTTGGAAAGTTTGACGTGTGATCTCAGCTAAGTCTACATCTGTTAACTCTTGCAAAAGTTTTTCCGCAAGTGGTCCTTGAACAGCAAGCAAACCGATTTGATCGGATTTATCCTCTAGCGTGATGTCCCCTGCTTCATGTTTTTTCATCCATGCCCATACTTTTTCCGTATTGGACGCGTTACAAACAACGATGAAGCTCTCTTTATTTTGACGATAGAGCATTACATCATCGATTGCTCCTCCGTCTTCCAAACAAAATATATTATACTGAACGCCGTAATCTTGCATCCGCGAGACATTATTCGTCAGCAATGTGTTTAAGTAAGCCTCTGCATCAGGGCCAGTTACAAGAATTTCTCCCATATGAGAACAATCAAATAATCCCACTCGTTCTCTCACTGCTTTATGTTCCTTTATAATGCCAGAAAATTGCATTGGCATTGCCCAGCCACCGAAGTCTACCAATTTTACATCATTCTCTTGATAATACCCAAATAACGGGGTTTCCTTCAACTCTGCCATGTCATCACCCTTCTTGCACATTTATATGTCCATTTTAGCATAGTTTCATCTAATAATACGATTTCCTTTTCGCTACTCCCTATTGTAGAATAAATCGATTCATTGTAAAATAGAAAAATAAGAAATTAATGAGATTATTAATTAAAGAGGTGGAAAAATGGAAAAAGTACTAGTAGCAAATCGTGGCGAAATTGCCATCCGCATTTTTCGTGCGCTAAGTGAATTGGGAATTACCACTGTCGGAGTCTATTCGCAAGAAGACGCCGGTTCAGTCCATCGCTTTAAAGCTGATGAAGCTTATTTAGTTGGAGTAGGAAAAAAGCCGATTGAAGCTTACTTAGATATCGAAGGTCTTATTCAAATTGCAAAAGATGCAGGTTGTGATGCAATTCACCCTGGCTATGGTTTTTTATCAGAGAATATTGACTTCGCTCGTCGTTGTCAAGAAGAAGGATTAATTTTCATTGGTCCTAAATTAGAACATTTGGACATTTTTGGTGATAAGATCAAAGCAAAAAATGCCGCGATCGAAGCGGGTGTTCAAGGGATTCCAGGTTCTGATGGTCCAGTTGAAAGTGTCGAAGATGTGTTAGCTTTTGGCGAACAATACGGCTACCCAGTTATTATTAAGGCTGCTTTAGGTGGTGGTGGTCGTGGGATGCGTGTGGCGCATTCAAAAGACGAAGCGAAAGAAGGCTTTGACCGTGCTCGTAGTGAAGCCCTGTCAGCCTTTGGAAATGATGACATCTACGTTGAAAAGTACATTAAAGATCCGAAACATATTGAAGTACAAATTTTAGGCGACCAACATGGTAATATCGTTCACTTATATGAACGTGACTGTTCGGTTCAGCGTCGTCATCAAAAAGTTGTTGAAGTCGCGCCATGTATTGGCATGTCTGACGAGATGCGTGAGCGTATTTGTCAAGCTGCTCTCCAATTAATGGAGCACGTGCAATATGTGAACGCTGGAACGGTTGAGTTTTTAGTTTCCGGTGACGAGTTTTATTTCATCGAAGTCAATCCTAGAATTCAAGTGGAGCACACGATTACGGAAATGATTACTGGAATCGATATTGTGCAAGCACAAATTTTAATTGCGCAAAATAAAGATTTACACAAAGACATCCAAATTCCACAACAAAAAAATATTCCTTTAATTGGAGTGGCAATTCAGTGCCGGATTACAACTGAGAACCCACTGAATAACTTTTTACCTGATACAGGGAAAATTAATACCTACCGTTCTCCAGGTGGTTTTGGAATTCGTTTGGATGCTGGGAATGGTTTCCAAGGAACAGTCGTCTCTCCTTTTTACGATTCGCTGTTAGTAAAAGCATGTGTGCAGGCAACGGATTTTCAACAAGCAACGCGTAAAATGGTGCGTGCTCTGGATGAATTTAGAATCCGTGGTGTGGAAACGAATATTCCTTTCTTAAAAAACGTGATTCATCACCCTGAATTTGCTTCAGGTGGTGCGAAAACAACTTTCATCGACTCAACACCTGAGTTATTCGTATTCCCGAAAACACTAAATCGTGGAAACAAAGCGCTATCCTATATTAGTGATATTACGGTTAACGGCTTCCCTGGCATAGAACGTGGGAACAAAAAGTTCTACGAAAAACCAAGGATTCCAACTAAGCTTCATTTACCTGAAAAAGAAATCATTTCTGCTAAAACGATTTTAGATACGCAAGGGGCAGATGCGGTTGGTGAATGGATTAAACAGCAAGAGGAAGTCCTTTTAACCGATACGACTTTCCGTGATGCGCATCAAAGTTTACTGGCGACACGAATTCGAACAGGCGACTTACTTGAAATCGCTGGTGCAACTCAAGCTGGCATCCCTCAGTTATTCTCTAACGAAATGTGGGGAGGCGCGACTTTTGACGTTGCGTACCGTTTCTTAAGCGAAGACCCTTGGGAGCGTCTGAAAAAATTACGCCGCATGATGCCGAATACGTTGCTACAAATGTTATTTAGAGGATCGAATGCAGTTGGCTACCAGAACTACCCAGATAATGGTTTGGAAAAGTTCATTCAAACCGCTGCAAAAAATGGCATTGATGTCTTCCGTATTTTTGACAGCTTGAACTGGACGGAACAGATGAAGAAAAGTATCCAGTATGTTCGCGAGGCAGGTAAAATTGCTGAAGCAGCGATTTGTTACACAGGTGATATTAACGACCCTACTGAAACAAAATACACGATTCAATATTATATAGACCTCGCACAAGAATTAGAAGCAATGGGTGCGCACATTATCGCCATTAAGGACATGGCAGGCTTATTGAAACCACAAGCAGCTTACCGCTTAGTTTCTGAATTAAAAGCGGCTGTAGACCTACCGATTCACTTACACACGCATGACACGAGCGGAAATGGTATTTTCACTTTGTCCGAAGCGATTCGAGCAGGCGTTGATATTGTTGACGTTGCGCAAAGTGCGATGAGTGGAACAACGAGTCAACCGTCGATGAGTAGTTTGTATTATGCTCTTGAAGGAGACAAACGTGCGCCGAAGATTGATATTTCGAATGTTCATAAAATCAATCGTTATTGGGAAGATACGAGAGCTTTTTATAGCAACTTTGAAACGGGGATTCATACGACGACAACTGAAATCTATCACCACCAAATGCCTGGTGGACAGTCCACCAACTTGCAGCAGCAAGCGAAGTCAATTGGTTTGGAAGATAGTTGGGATCACGTAAAAGAAATGTACGCCATCGTAAATGACATGTTTGGCGACATTGTCAAAGTCACCCCTTCTTCAAAAGTTGTTGGCGACATGGCTTTGTTCATGGTTCAAAACAAACTAACTGAAGCGGATGTTTATGAAAAAGGGCTGGAATTAGACTTCCCTGAATCAGTCATTAGTTTCTTCAAAGGAGATCTCGGCCAACCAGCTGGCGGTTTCCCAGAGAAGCTACAAAAGCTCATTTTGAAAGACGTTGAACCGACAACTGTCCGCCCAGGCTCCTTAAGAGAACCAATCGATTTTGAAGCTTTGAAAGCAGAACTGGCTGAGAAAATTGAGGCTGAGCCGACTGATGAAGACGTGTTAAGCTACTTGATGTATCCAGAAGTTTTCCTTGGCTATATTAAAACCTTGAATACATACGGTGATGTCACGAAGTTAGACACCCCTACTTTTTTCCATGGTATGCGTACAGGTGAGGAAATCGAAGTCGTCATTCAAAGAGGTAAAACGCTAATTATTAAATTGAATCAAATTGGTGAACCCGATTCTGAAGGTATCCGCGTGCTTTATTTTGAACTAAATGGCCAAGGCCGCGAAGTTGAAATTAAAGATAGCAGCATCACAAGTACCAAAGCCTTCCGTAAGAAAGCAGAACCAACGAACAAAGAACACGTCGGCGCAACAATGCCTGGTTCGATTCTTGAATTGTTGGTGAAAAAAGGTGACCGCGTTGAACTAGGCGATCCAGTGATCATCACTGAAGCTATGAAAATGGAAACCACCCTTCGTTCCGCAATTAGTGGCGTTGTTGACCAGATTTATGTCGTCGATGGCGATGTTATTGATTCCGGCGATCTATTAATCGAAATTCATTCACGTTAAAAAAGGAGCTTTATAGTTGTCTATTACACCTTATCAACACAAAACACAATATTACGAAACCGACCAGATGAAGATCATTCATCACTCAAATTATATTCGCTGGTTTGAAGAAGCTAGAAGTGATTTCATGGAGCAATTAGGCTTGAGTTATGCAGAGATGGAGAACATGGGGATTATCGTCCCCGTTCTCTCAATTTCCGCAGACTACAAATCAATGGTTCGCTTTGGCGAAACAGTGACAATCACGATTAAAGTTATGACTTATAATGGCGTGAAATTAGAACTGGCTTACGAGATTAGCGATACCGAAACAAATGAATTAAGAACAACCGGCACCAGCCTACACTGCTTCTTAAACGAAACGGGCAGACCAATCTCATTGAAGAGAAAACGACCTGACCTTCACGAAATGTTTTTAGCACAGTTGTAAAAAAACCTCTTTAAGCACACTTTTTGAACACAACGCGAAAAAAATCCCTTGCTGAAGTCATAATTCAGGAAGGGATTTTTACTTTGTTTTCAATTAGCAAGTCGATGAAATGGTCGGTCATGTTAGCGGTGAAGCCCCATAAGGATTGGTCTTCCAATTGGTAGAACGGGATATGGTGCTTACCGAGCTTGAATTTATACTTGTTTCCGTTAGGTATTTTATCGAAGGGAAAGTCTGCTGGGTGTTTCAATATGAATTCTGATGCGTAGTAAGTTGGGCGATTCTCGATAAAGAAGCTCAATGGTAGCGTGAATAAATCGTCTACTTCTTCATTAAAATCAATCTCTTCGACTTCAACATCTAATTGGGCAACAAAACAATGAATCACAACATATTCGCTCACAATATAATCGATTTCGCCTAACACTTGAATTTGTGATCGAGAAATGTTTAGCTCTTCAGTTGTTTCGCGAACAGCAGCTTCTTCAAAGGTTTCCCCTTTTTCCACTGCGCCTCCTGGGAATGAAGTCTCTCCCGGCTGTGATATTTTTTTACTACGAATTTCATACAAGATATGCCATTCTCCGTCTCGTTTTACTAAAGGTAGCATTACCGCAAACTCTCTCTTTTGGCCAAGCGGTTTTACTTGACGTTTTTGTAGCATCTCTTCAATTTTGTTTAGCAAGGTCTCTCCTCCTCTCCTGTGATTTTATCTAGTATACCAAAAAATACCAATTAAGTCAAATTCGAATTAATCGGCATCGTACTAATTATTCTTTAACGATTTCTAAATTTGCCAACTTGCTGACGTCGGTATAGCGGTCCTTGGTTTTTTTGTTATAAACGGTCAAAGACATATTTACGCCCGCTGATTCTTGAATCGGCTTCTGCATGCCTGCCCTAATTGGCGCAAGTAATTCCGCTTCATTATCAACAACCGCA
>CAZLGI010000084.1:0-7099 GCA_964558995.1 uncultured Carnobacteriaceae bacterium
CATTTGATAATTGAGTATTTGTTGATTGAGCTGGGACGGTCGTCTGATTGGTTGGTTGGATTGGTGATTCATTGTCAATTTGTGACATGAAGTCTGTACACCCGCTCAAAAATAAGAGCGCACTGCCAACTAAACCTAGTTTGATGCTTTTATTCATCCAAATCATTTGTTTCACTTCTTTCTAAATGTGCCAACATTTCTGCTTCCGTCCAGACTGGAATGCCCAGTGATTGTGCCTTGGTTAGTTTACTTCCAGCATCTTCTCCTGCAACGAGCCAGTCAGTCTTTTTAGAGACACTGCCCGTTACTTTTCCACCTAAATTTTGAATCATTTCAGTGGCCTCTTGGCGGCTGTAAGTAGTCAACTTCCCTGTTAGCACAACGGTTTTCCCTTGCCAAATGGAATCTGTTTCAGTAAGAACGGTTTTCTTTCTACCTGTGTAAGTTAAGTTGACGCTATTTTCTCGGAATGTTTCGATTAATTCTGCTACTTCAGTCAAACCAAAATAAGTCACGACACTGTCTGCGATAATTTCGCCGAAGCCTTCAATCGCTTCAATTTCCTCTTTAGTCGCTGCCATTAGTTTGTCGATGGTTTCGAATTCTTCAGCCAACATTCGAGCTGCTTTGGCACCGACATTTCGGATACCTAAGCCGAATATGAGACGTTCTAGAGAGTTCGTTCGACTGTCATCAATCGCGGTTAAGATATTCGTCGCGGATTTTTCTTTTACTTTATCCAATTGAAGCAAATCATCCATTGTCAAAGTATACAAGTCTGAGACTGCATTTACTAGTCCTTTTTCGTACATTTGGCTAACGACACGCACGCCAAGACCGTTGATATTCATAGCTTGTCTTGAAACGAAGTGAGTGAGTCCCTCTTTTATTTGTGCCGGACATTTTGGATTCAAGCAGCGTAAGGCAACTTCTTCCTCTAAATGCGCTAGCTCGCTTTCGCAAGCCGGGCAATTGGTTGGAACTTGGTAGATTTCGCTATCAGCTGGTCGTTTTTCTAAATCAACCATTAGTATTTCAGGAATGATGTCACCAGCTTTGTGAATCACTACAGTGTCGCCAATTCGGACATCTAGTTCCTGAACGAGATCAACATTGTGTAAACTCGCCCGTTGTACGGTTGACCCTGCGATTAAGACTGGGTCCATTACCGCTGTTGGTGTAACAACACCCGTACGTCCAACTGTCCATTCGATATCACGTAAAATGGTTTCCTGTTCTTCTGCTGGGAATTTATAGGCAATTGCCCATTTTGGCGCTCGAACGGTATAACCAATTTCTTCCTGCGTTTCAAAGTCATTTACTTTAATGACAATGCCATCAATTTCATAAGGTAAGTCTTGACGCGTTGTCGTCATTTCTTCAATAAACGCCCAAACTTCTTCGACAGTATTGAACAGATGACGTTGGTTGTTGGTTCGTAAACCTAGCTCACTTAACTTTTCTAAAAGGTCAGCCTGAGACGTCACACCTAGTTCGGCAAAATTCGCTGCGTTATATAAAAACACATTCAAATTTCGGCCAGCGGTTATGCGTGTGTCCAATTGACGCAAGGAACCAGCTGCGGCATTTCGTGGATTAGCAAAGACATCCAATCCTTCTTCGTCGCGCGCTTCGTTCAAATTGAAAAAAGAACTTTTTGGCATATAGCACTCGCCACGAACTTCAAAGCTGTAAGGCTCACGTAGTCGTAAAGGAATTGCTTTAACCGTACGCAAGTTTTCTGTAATGTCTTCACCTACAACCCCATCTCCACGTGTTGCGCCTCGGATAAATTCGCCATTTTCATAACGAAGGGATACTGCTAAACCATCTATTTTTAATTCGCACATATATTGAATGGGTTTGTCGGTTAATTTTTTAATCCGTTGATCAAAGTTCAGCAAGTCTTCTTGGTTAAAAGCATTGCTTAAACTTAACATTGGCGTATCGTGTGAGACTTTTTCAAAGCCTGGTAAAACGGTGCCGCCTACTCGTTGGGTCGGAGAATCCGAAACAATTAACTCGGGATAAGCTTTTTCAATGGCTACCAGTTCCTGATACAAGGCATCGTAGGCTTTGTCAGATATGCTTGGTTTATCCATGACGTAATAAGCATGATTGTGAGCCGCGATTTCGTCGCGTAAAATGGCAACTCTTTTTTGGGACTCCATTAATGTTTTCTTTTCCAATTCGCCGTTCTCCTTTCATTTATCAGCATAAAACGGGCAAGTGGTATGAATTTTGCTCACTTGACCGTTCATTTTAGACTTTTTCAATCGGAGCAAATGATGCAAGAAGACGTTTTATGCCGATGTCCTTGAAGGCGATGTCTAATTGTAAGCCTTCTCCTTTACCTGTCGTTTGCACGACTATACCCTCGCCCCATTTTTTATGACTCGCTTTATCGCCTGGTTTCCAAGTCAATTTATCTGCACCACTATGACCCGTTTGAGAAACGGATTGAGTGTTGATTGATTTTGTTTGGTAGGCAGGACTGACTGCACGTTGGTAGCGTTCATTCTTCTGTCTTTCTTGGTAAGTTGTCGCGCGCTGAGACGTTGTAAATGGACTACGCTCTGCTTGATTGGCGCTTTGCAGAACTTCTTCATCCATTTCTTCCAAGAAACGAGATGGTGGATTATTTTGCATGCGACCATACAACATGCGACTGTATGCATTAGTCAAATACAATTCCTGCTCGGCGCGGGTAATTCCAACATAAGCTAAGCGACGTTCTTCTTCTACTTCGTCATTTTCCATTAATGCTCGGTAAGATGGGAAGATTCCTTCTTCTAATCCAATAATAAAGACGACTGGAAATTCTAACCCTTTTGCTGCGTGTAAGGTCATTAGCGTAACTTCTGCTTGCGGTTCTTCCTCAACATCATCCAAATCTGACACTAAAGCCAAATCAGTTAGGAAAGTGGTTAAGTCAGTCTCGCCTTCATTGAGCTTTTCAAATTCTTGCGTGACTGATAAAAATTCATTGATGTTATCGATTCGTGCTTCTGATTCCAAAGTCTTTTCTAAACGTAAACTTTCCATATAACCTGTACGCTCTAACATTTCTTCAACTAGTTCTGTAATTGGTAAGTACTCTGCCATTTGCTGTAAATCTGTCATTGTTTTAGCAAAATTCGCAGCTTCCTTAGCCGCTTTCCCAGATAGTGGTGCAAGGGAAACGTTTTGAGCAGCTTCTAAATAAGAATAATTGTAGACATTTGCGAAGTCATAGAGTTTGTTGATGCTGACATTTCCGATTCCTCTTTTAGGAACATTGATAATTCTGTTGAAACTCAAATCATCAGCTGGATTGGAAATGAGGCGTAAATATGCCATCACGTCACGAATTTCTTTACGGTCATAGAACTTACGGCCGCCGACCATACGGTAACGGATGTTTGATTTCAACAAGGTATCCTCAATCACACGAGACTGAGCATTTGTCCTGTATAAAATTGCAAAGTCACCGTACTTACGCCCTTTTTCAGCAACTTGGTCTTGCATTTGAGAAACAATATAACGGGCTTCGTCATGTTCGGATTGGGCACGATAATAAATAATCGGCTCGCCTTCTTTGTTATCTGTCCAAAGGTTTTTCTCTTTACGGTTAGCATTATTTTTAATGACGCCATTTGCCGCTTGGAGGATATTTCTGCTTGAACGGTAATTTTGTTCTAGAAGAACAACTTGTGCGTTTGGATAGTCTTTTTCGAAATTTAAGATATTTGACATATCCGCGCCACGCCAACCATAAATACTTTGATCTGCGTCACCAACGACACAAATATTTTTGAATTTTTTTGCCAAAGTTAAAACGAGTTGATATTGGGCGTAGTTAGTATCTTGGTATTCATCAACGTGGATGTAGTGGAATTTATTTTGATAGTAAGCGAGAGTATCTGGATGCTGTTCAAATAAGCGGACCGTCAACATAATAAGATCGTCAAAGTCCATTGACTGCGCGTTTTCTAAGGCCTTTTGATAAGCTTGGTAGCACTCCGCGACGATATTATCAAAGTAGTTCCCTTGTAATTCTGCGTAATCTTTCGGTGTTAACAATTCATTTTTTGCGTTAGAGATTTTATTCAAAATCATTTTTGGTTCGAATTTTTTTGAATCTAGATTTTTATCTTTTACAATACGTTTCATTAAGGTTTCAGTTTCACTTGTATCACTAATCGTGAAGTTGCGTGAATAGCCAATTTGTTCTGCTTCTCTGCGCAAAATACGGACACACATCGAGTGGAAGGTTGAGACCCACATATCATAGCCTGCTTCGCCAACAAGACGGGTGACACGATTTTTCATTTCTTTCGCTGCTTTATTTGTAAAAGTAATTGCAAGAATATTCCATGGATTCACCATTTTTTCTTGGAGTAAGTAAGCCATTCGATGAGTCAGGACACGTGTCTTCCCACTCCCAGCCCCTGCCATGATCAATAAAGGACCTTCTGTCGCTAATACGGCTTCTTTTTGTTTTGGATTCATGCCGGTTAATAAGTTATCTGTTTGCAAAATGGCCATCCTTTCTTTCATCTTATCTTCTTCAGTAAGTATCATGCTTAAGTCTATCATTTTACCACTTTAACAGCAATAAAACGGGTGAAGAAAAAAGGAATTAATTGACGAGAGATGAGTGGTTGGATGGGATGGCTTGTGAGAGGGATTGTTATGTCAGTTCATTTGCGTAACTTTACTCGGATGATTTTAGGAGTTAAGTTACGTATGACAAAATGTTGGTGCAACAATAACTAAAGCAAACGCAAAAAAACGTCAACCGCATAGATATCGGTTGACGTTAATTCTCATGGTTATTGTGGGAAACCATTGAAGGGTTTGGGTTACCTATAATATAGCTTACTTTCATTGATAATTCGTAAAGTTGATGTAAAGTTTTTGTAAATTATGGCGTTTCGTTAAATTCCTCTTCTGGCTCTGGATTAAAAACTGTTAGCTGTCCCTTAAAATGCGATTTGGCAGAGTCGTCACGGTCATAAAAACGAACGTGCCACTCTGGATGATCCATCATCTCCACTACTGTTTCTTCCATTTGCTTCTGATCTAAATAATGTGTGATACTTACTTGATGCGTATCGATTTCTGGCAAAGGTACCCCACAAATAATCCGGATTAAGGCTTCATATTGAGATAAGTGACTTGTATCCAAGGTGTAATTCGCTAACATTCGCGGCGTTGCAGAAAGACGTTTCACATAAAAGGTACCGACTGACGTCACGAACAATTCGATAGTCAGTAGACCAGTCATATTCATGCCACTCGCGATGGTACGACTCATATCCAAAATCGCTTCTTGCATATCATCATCAATTTTCGCAGGAGTTTGCGTGTTTGCGAGCACCCCATTGACATAATGTGTTTCTACGATTGGAAAAGCAGTCATCTCTCCTTCGCTATCGATCGCTAAGGTTACTGCTAGTTCCTTTTCAAATGGAATCCATGACTCTAGAATACATGAGCCTGTTTCCAATACCTTTTCTGCTTTGTGGAAGTCTTCTTCGCTGTTTAAGAACACGTTAGCTGGTTGTTCAACTTCGACACGAATTGGTTTTAATACACACGGGTACCCAATGCTCAAAACAGCTTCGGTAATGTCTGAAAGAGTCGTGATTGTTGCATAAGGTGTGACATTAATATTCTGTGATTCAAGAAATACCTTTTCAATTAAACGGTCTTGGATAACCGATAATGAATCAGACAATTGAGGTAGTTGGATGTAGCGTTTTAATTTTGTTAACACATCCAAATCGATTTCTTCAGTCACAAAAGTCAGCACATCCGATTTCTCAGCTAATTCAAGTAGGCCATCCAAATCGTTAACCTGACTTTCAATGAGCCAGTCTGCCACTTTCGCTGTCGGATCATCGGGAATGTTTGTTAAAACGCCTACATAATACCCCATTTGTTTTGCTTGTAAAGTAAGCAATTTCGCAGCTAAACCTCCGCCGATAATGCCAATCCTCTGCCTCGGTAGAATATTAGTTGTCATAAGGTTCTTCCCTACTTTCTTGAAACTTAGTTCCTAACTGGTAAATCATATTGATAAAGTTCATATTGTTCGATAATACCGATCACTTTTGCTGGATAGGTGGGGTCAGTTGCATAGCCTGCTTCTTGCAAGGCATAAGCCGCTGCTTGGTAGGAATCAGCCTGGATAACTGGATGATACAAGGCGTTATTCCAAGTCGTTCCCTCAACCATCAAACGGGCGTGATCTTCAATTGAATAAGAAAAATGATCATAAATCTTAAAATAATCTTGAATCGTAATCCATTCTTCGCCGGTAAATTCCTGTGTTTCCATTAAAACCGAATATGCAGTCGCACTTTCTTTAATGCCATATAAATTACCATAAGTCGCAGCCAGTTCGCTCATGCCCCAGTCGGATTCCAAAATTGCTTGGGCAATGCTAATACTCGGTCGAACGCCGTAAAGTTCCTGCATTTTTTGGGCAACTGGCGCAACTTGTTCAATAAAGTCGATTTGTTGTTGTTCTTCTTCTTGAGTTAGTTGATTTGTTGAATTTAAAGAGGCACTATAGCCCTCTTTCAAAGTTGAGACTGCCATGTATAAGATAACAAAAGCAAAAAGGAT
Source organism: uncultured Carnobacteriaceae bacterium (assembly GCA_964558995.1). Taxonomy (GTDB): domain Bacteria; phylum Bacillota; class Bacilli; order Lactobacillales; family Aerococcaceae; genus Jeotgalibaca. Next base: position 6,616 of record CAZLGI010000084.1, read on the forward strand.
ACGAATGACGCGTTGGAAGCCGTCATTGATTTTACGCCTCGTGCTTTTTTTCATTCGCTTTCTAGGCATTGGGGTCAGTCACCACTCACTTCTATTTCTTCTCTTAGCTCTTCGTTATTCTCTAAAACTTCAACGTATTCTTCCAAAGTCAATTTATTTTCTGCCATGTACGTTGCATTTTCTACGCCAACATAACGGAAATGCCAAGATTCATAATTAATAATCGTGATGGCTTCTTTTCCTTTTGGATAGCGTAAAACAAAACCGTAATCTGCTGCATTTTGGTAGAGCCATTGCCCTTCAGGGGTTTGATCGAAGGCATCTACTAAACCACCTTCACCTTGTTGGTAAAGGACTGGTTCGGTTATATCAATCGCTAAACCAGTCGAGTGCTCACTCGCGCTGGGCAAGGCGATGTACTCTTCTGTCATAGTGACAGCTTCGTCGTGACTACGCCCTTGATTAATGTAGGACTGATAAACAG
>CAZLGI010000085.1:0-6882 GCA_964558995.1 uncultured Carnobacteriaceae bacterium
GAAAAAAAGTGTTAAGAAATGCAGAAACTATTAGCTTCAATACATTTCCTCACACTTTTCCTTCTTACTTTACAATTAGCATCCGGTCTAAGCCGTTCATATCTTTTTGGATGGTTACTTCTTTATCCGGGAAAGCTTGTTGATAAAGTTTTTGTAATTTTTCACCTTGCTGGAAACCAATTTCCATAAATAAACAACCGTCTGTTTTCAAATGAAACGGCACTTCGTAAGCAAGTCTTTCATAAACGCTTAAGCCTTCGTTCGCTGCGAAAAGAGCAGTATGGGGTTCGTAATTCAAAACGGAATCATCCATTAAACTTTTCTCTTCAATTGCGATATATGGTGGGTTACTGATGATACAATCGAATGTTTCTAAAGATACAGGATCTAATAAATCCCCTTCTAGGAAGCGAATATCTAAATGATGTTCGTTTGCATTTTGTTGTGCGACAGCTAATGCTGGTGCTGAAATATCAATTGCCGTCACTTCATCAGCTGGGCGCTCATGTTTCATTGCAATCGCAATTGCACCTGAACCTGTCCCAATATCTAAAATACGAATGGGTTCTTTATTTTTTTGCGTGTTTAAGTGTTTCAACGCTTCATGAACCAGTTCTTCTGTTTCTGGACGTGGAATCAATGTTTCAGGCGTCACCTTTAACGGGATACCATAAAACCATTCTTTTCCAACGATATATTGAAGTGGTTTTCCACCGATAAATTGGTTTAAATCATCTAAGAATTGTAAATAATGGAACTCTGGAACAAAATCATTTAAATGCATGATTAAATCTGTTTTACTCCAGTTCAGGCGGTCCATTAATAAACGTTCAGCAATATTAGGACTTTTATTCGATCGTTCCAAATACATCACAGCTTGCTGAATGACTTCTTGATAATTTTTCATACTAGTCATTACCATTGTTCAATCTCTCCAACTTCTCAGTCTGATCAGCAATAATAAGCGCGTCAATCACATCGTCTAATTTACCGGATAATATTTGATCTAGTTTTTGAATCGTTAGACCAATGCGGTGATCAGTCACACGGTTTTGTGGGAAGTTATAGGTTCTAATGCGTTCAGAACGGTCTCCCGTCCCTACTGCAGATTTACGATCGGCATCGTACTCTGATTGTGCTTCACTCGAAATTTTATCGTAAACACGTGCACGCAACACATGCATCGCTTTTTCTCTGTTTTTAAGTTGTGAACGCTCATCTTGCATCGCAACCGCAATCCCTGTTGGAGTATGGGTTAAACGAACGGCAGAAGCTGTTTTGTTAACGTGCTGTCCACCTGCGCCACTTGCGTGATAAATATCAACACGAATATCTTTCTCTTCGATATTGAGATCAACTGCTTCCATTTCTGGCATGATTACGACAGTTGCTGTTGATGTGTGGACGCGTCCTTGCGATTCCGTTTCTGGAACACGCTGAACTCGGTGCGCACCACTTTCATATTTTAATTTTGAGAATACTTTATTCCCTTTTATCATTAAAATAATTTCTTTGTAGCCACCGATACCAGTGATATTGGCATCCATGACTTCAACTTGCCAGCCTTGAGCCTCTGCATATCTACTATACATATGGAATAAGCTACCCGCGAACAAAGCCGCTTCGTCTCCACCAGCTGCACCACGAATTTCCATAATAATGTTCTTATTGTCATTCGGGTCTTCTGGTAGTAGAAGAATTTTAATATCTTCTTCAAGCTGCTCTTTTTGGTCTTTCAAATCTGACAGTTCTTCTTTCGCAAGTTCTGCCATCTCATCGTCTAAGCTCTCGCCTAACATTTCCTCCGTCTCAGCAAGTTCTCTCTCAACTTGTCTGTAAGTTTTGAAAATTGCTACTTTCGGACGTAAATCCGCCTCTTCTTTGGTTAGTTCTAAAAAGCGTTTCGTATCAGAGATTACCTCTGGATCACTCAATAATTCCGAAAGCTCGTCGTAGCGGATTAAAAACGCATCTAATTGATCAAACATCTATCTCAAAACCCTTCTATTTCAACGGCGGATGGAAATAATGATTACGACATACTGGAACGTATGCTTCATTTCCGCCAATTTGAATTTGTTCACCCTCGTATGCTGGTTTCCCATCCACAATACGCATATTCATTATCGCCTTTTTATGACAATACCAACAAATCGTCTTTATTTCTTCAATCTTATCAGCAAATAATAATAAGTACTTCGACCCTTCAAATAATTCATTTGTAAAGTCGTTCTTCAAGCCAAAAGCCATGACAGGGATATCTAACTCATCAACAACTCTGGCCAATTGTAAAATGTGTTCTTTTTGTAAAAACTGTGATTCATCAACCAACACACAATAAGGTTTATTTTCTTCAGCCTTTACTCTTTTATATAGGTCAGTGTCTTTATCGACTGGAATGGCTTCCCGCTTAAGTCCAATGCGGCTCGCGACATAGCCAATCTCATCTCTGTTATCAATGGCGCTAGTAAAAATTAGTACCGGTTTGTTTTGTTCTTCGTAATTGTAGGCAACTTTCAATATTTCAATGGACTTACCACTGTTCATTGCACCATACTTAAAAAATAATTGAGCCACTTTTGCACCTCGCCATTGCTATCTTTGGTTATCATCTTGTAATATAATAGTAATAATTGAGTGTAAAGTCAATCATCCAATCTTATTTTCACAAATCTGCGATGATTTTTTTGCTTAAAAATTGGTAAAGTTTATTATTCATTTCTATTTTTATGCTATGATGGCGAAGAGATTTTTAGAAGGAGAGATTCATGTGAATATTCGTGGAACATTAGCAGTAATGGTTGGAAAAAGTACACAATGGGCCTTGCGCACTTTTACAAAAGGTGGAACAAGTCTGCCCGGGAAGTTAGCTTCTAAAATTGATCCGTCTGTTTTAGCACAATTAGCAAAAGGATATGACGTTGTAATTGTGACGGGTACAAATGGAAAAACATTAACTACTTCCCTCACTTACCATGTTCTGCAACAAAAATATCCAGATATTATCACAAATCCAACTGGTGCAAATATGGCACAAGGGATTATTTCAACCTTTTTGGAAAAACGAACAACTAAAAAAGATGCTAAAAAAATTGCCATTCTTGAAGTCGATGAAGCGAGTCTCGTTCATGTGACGAAATATATTAAGCCTAAAATCATTGTGAATACCAACGTCTTCCGCGATCAAATGGACCGCTTTGGTGAAATTTATACGATTTATGACAAAATGGTTGAAGGTGCAATGCAGGCTCCGGATGCGATGATTTTGGCGAATGGGGACAGCCCAATTTTTAATTCAAAAGACTTAGTTAATCCGCAAACTTATTTTGGTTTTAATCATACTGACGAAGGTGAAACGATGGCCCACTACAATACTGATGGTGTGCTTTGCCCGCAGTGTCAAAACATTTTGCATTACAAATTCAACACCTATGCTAACTTAGGTAATTATTACTGCTCGAACTGTGATTTCCACCGTCCAGAATTAAAATATGCCGTGACGTCTGTCAATCATTTGGACTTCCAATCTTCAAACTTTGAAATTGATGGGCATCCTTTCAAAATTAATGTTGCGGGAATGTATAATGTTTATAATGCATTGGCTGCTTATTCGGTAGCGCGTGAGTTTGATATGACACCTGAAGCGATTCAAGCAGGGTTTTCCTCTGCTCAACAAAAATTTGGTCGTCAAGAAACGATTAATATTGACGATAAGAAAATCATTTTGAACTTGGTTAAAAACCCGGTTGGTCTCAATCAAATTATCGACTTGTTTAACTATGAAAAAGACCCCTTCTCAATCGCGATTATTTTGAATGACCGCGCTGCTGACGGTACCGATATTAGCTGGATTTGGGATGGCTATTTTGAAACTTTTAACGACTTTGATATCAAAAATGTGGCGATCAGCGGCACAAGACGTGAAGAAATGATTTTACGTTTGAAAGTTGCTGAATTTCCGGAAGAGAAAATTAACACTTATCATACGATCAATGACTTCATTGCTGCTTTCCAATCGGCACCGACAGAAAAAATATATGTCATGGCGACGTATACAGGTGTCCTAGATTTGCGTAAAGAATTAGCTGACAAAGGCTACCTCGAAGAAAGGATGAAGTAATTTGAAATTAAAAATCTGTCACCTCTACGGAAATTTGATGAATACAAATGGCGATAATGGGAATTTGCTTATGTTACAGTACGCCGCTCGTCAAAAAGGCTTAAAAGTCGAAACTGAAATCGTTAGTTTGAAGCAAGACTTCAATGCAGACGACTATGACGTTGTGTTTTTTGGAAGCGGACAAGATTACGAACAAGCAATTGTCGCTCGTGATTTACAATATAAAGCTGATGCCTTAAAATCTTACATCGAGAAAGACGGCGTTCTCCTAGCTATCGCAGGCGGCTTTCAATTATTAGGTCATTACTACGTTGATCATGATGGCAAACGAATTGAAGGTATCGGCGCCTTGGATCACTATACGTTAGCTCAAAAAGATAACCGTTTTGTAGGAAATGCATCCGTTTATGATGAAGCAACCGCCGAAACTTACAAAGGTTTTGAAAATCATAGTGGTAAAACCTTTTTAGGCGAAGGACTCAACCCTCTAGGAACAATCGTAGATGGTAAAGGCAACAACGATGAAGATGAAACTGAAGGCGCTCATTACAAAAATGCCTTCTGCTCATATTTCCACGGCCCCCTTCTCGCACACAATCCACAACTTGCAGATCGGTTGATTGATTTGGCGATCGTGAGAAAACAACGTAAGCATTTGTTGGCATAAAATCGATAAGAACCTCTTTAACATTAGTTTGTTGAAGAGGTTTTTGTAACAAAAAATTGTAATTCCTCCTACAACGCCAAAAAAATGCTCTACCGAAAAAATATCGGTAGAGCTTTTTTATATTAAGAAACTTCAGCTTCAGCAAACTGACTGTTGTACAGATCGGCATAGAAACCGTTTAGGCTAATTAATTCATCATGTGTTCCTGTTTCAACAATATCGCCTTTGTTCATAACGATAATATTGTCGGCATCACGGATGGTTGAAAGTCTGTGGGCAACAACAAAGCTTGTTCTGCCTTCCAATAACTTTCTCATAGCTGTTTGAATCAAGATTTCTGTACGCGTATCAACACTTGAAGTTGCTTCATCTAAAATTAGCATTTCAGGGTCGGTGATAAACGCACGTGCAATGGTCAGTAATTGTTGCTGACCTTGTGAAATATTACTTGCATCTTCATTGATGATTGTATTATAACCATCTGGCAAGGTACGGATGAATTCATCTGCGTGAGCCATTTTCGAGGCTTCGTAAACTTTTTCATCTGAGATTGGAACATGAGAACCGTATTTAATGTTATCGAAAATCGTTCCATTAAATAACCAAGTATCTTGTAGAACCATCGCAAATCGTCTACGCAGGTCTTCACGTTCTATATCACGTACATCAAGTCCATCAAGCTTAATACTTCCGCCTCTAACATCGTAAAACCGCTCCAACAAGTTAATCAGCGTGGATTTACCAGCACCTGTTGGACCGACGATTGCGACCATCTGACCTGGTTTAACATCAAGGTTAAAGTCAGTCATTAAGTCTTCATCTACACCATAACCAAAACGAACATGTTCAAAAGAAATCTTATTGTCTGTTTCAATCTTTGGCTTACCTGTTGAAAGGTCTTCCATTTCATCTTCATCTAATACTTCAAAAATACGTTCTGTAGAAGCAACGATTGATTGAATCGTGTTTAGGATATTTGTTAATTGTTTCATAGGTTCAGAAAATTGGTTTGTATAAGTTAAGAATGCTTGAACATCCCCTAATGGCATTGCGCCATTCGCTACTTCAATACCACCTAAAACAGCAACAAATACATAACCTAAGTTTTTAACCATGTTCATCAAAGGCATTAACACACCAGAGATAAATTGAGCTTTCCACGCAACACCAAACAAGGCATCGTTTTGCTCTTCAAAATCAGCAATTGAATTATCTTCTTGGTTAAAACTGATAATTTCAGTATGACCAGAAAACGTTTCTTCAATTTGTCCGTTCAAAGTTCCAAGTTCTTTTTGTTGTTGAGAGAAATACTTTTGTGATCTTGGTGCGATTCTAGAAATAATAAACGCACTTACTGGAACAGTGATAAAAGCTACGATACTTAGCTTCCAACTAATTGAAAGCATCATAATCAAAATTCCAAAGAACTGAACAAAACTCATAATAGTTTGATTCACGGTTTGAACTAATTGACGGGCAATATTGTCGACGTCGTTAATCGCACGACTCATAATATCTCCGTTACTATTCGAATCGTAATACGAAATCGGGACACGAGACATTTTTGCCTTAAAGTCTTGACGCAAGTCATAGACCGTTTTTTGAACAATTCGAACTAACGTAAACTGGGCAACATATCTTAGCACCGCATTCATGACATATAAGACGGCTACTAAAGTTAAAATGTTACGGATTGCAGCAAAATCAATTGGGAAACGGCTGACTCCATCTGCGCCGCTCTGCATGCCTTGCATGACACCGTCAAAAATAACGGTTGTTGCTGAACCTAACACGCGGGGTGTGAAAATTTGTAAGATGGTCGCTGTCCCTGACAAGATGAACGCCAATACTAACAACCAACGTTTTAGCGACATGTACTTAAACAGTCTTGCTAAGGTTCCCCAAAAATTCTTCGGTTTACTTATTTCGCGGGGTGCGTTTCTCATTGACCTTCACCTTCCTTAAATTGAGAATTCATAATTTCAAGGTATGTTTCACTTGTTTTAATCAAGTCTTCGTGTTTACCTTTTCCAACAACTTTTCCATTATCTAAAACAAGAATGAGATCGGCATCCATAACCGTACTAATACGTTG
>CAZLGI010000086.1:0-6850 GCA_964558995.1 uncultured Carnobacteriaceae bacterium
AGCTAAAAACTCTATCAACTTGAACGAACTCGCTTCCTCGTATAATGAGTCCCCGAGGTATTTCCGGAGGTTCCCTTTAAGTGAGCCTTTTTTTGGTTCGCCCAGCATGGGCGAACCAAAAAAACCAGGCTTCACCAGCCTGGTTTCATTGAATCCTCTATTATTGTAAGTTCTCATCTTGCATGAATGTATTCAGAACTTCCTCTACCATATCCCACTCTTCTTCTGATTCGATTGGTTCTAAATCGCCTTCTTTGCCACTCTCATGTTCAACATAAGAATAAGCTTGTAATTCAACCTCTTCATCTTCAGCCGTACCTGCTGGGAACAGAAGAACATAAGACTTACCAAAGTCCTCTGATTCAAATGAAAATAGAATTTCAAATAGATCTTCGTTACCATTCTCGTCTACAATTGTTATGTAATCAGTCTCATCATGTTCATGGTCGTGATCGTGGTTGTGATCTGTCATTATAACACCTCTTCATAATTATTAATTTTATTGTGAATCCAAGTAATTTTGCAATAAAATAACCGCAGCTAATTTATCTATGACTTTCTTCCTTTTTTTCCGTGACACGTTGCCTTCATTAATTAACATTTTCTCTGCTTGCACAGTGGTTAAACGTTCATCAATGTAAGCAACCGGAAGACCAAGTTCATCTTCAACTAACTTCCCATATGCTTGGGAAGCTTCGGCACGAAAACCTAGGCTATTATTCATGTTTTTCGGTAAACCAATAACAACTTTTTCCACTTCGTATTCGTCAACCAGTTCTTTTAATCGTGTCAACCCAAATTCTTTTGCTTCTTCGTTGATACGAATTGTTTCAATACCTTGAGCTGTCCAGCCCATTGGATCACTGACTGCAACACCTACAGTCTTAGACCCAACATCCAACCCAATTATTCTCATAATTTGTCGGTTCCGTCTGCTTTAAGATAGTTTTGTAACAATTCCTCAATGATTTCGTCTCGTTCAAAGCGACGAATTAGATTACGTGCTTCATTGTGACGCGGAATGTACGCAGGGTCACCAGAAAGTAGAAATCCTACAATTTGGTTCACAGGATTATAACCTTTTTCTTCAAGTGCTGCATAGACTATTTTCAAAGTATCTTTAACATTTTTAGTTTGGTGTTTATCTAGATCGAACATCATTGTCTTATCTTTCGAATTCATATAGACACCCCGATTCTGTATTTATCTAATACGTACATTTTACCGAACTAAGTGTCAAACTACAAGCTATGCGAGAAAACTTAACAAAGAATTCTCATTTATTTTGTTTGTGTTTCTAACCATTTAGCGACTTCTGATAGAGCGTCAGGGATACCAGCTGGGTTCTTTCCACCTGCTTGTGCAAGGTTTGGACGACCGCCTCCGCCTCCACCAACGATTGGTGCGATTGTTTTAATTAAATCGCCAGCTTTGACTGATTTAATACTGTCGTCTTGAACAGCTGCCAAAAGACTTACTTTTCCATCCAGCTCGGAAGCTGCGACGAAAACATCTGAAATATCCTTTTGACGCCACTCATCAGCTAACGCACGAAGGTCGTTCATTCCTTGATTCTTTGTTTGGTAAGTCACGTAGCGCCAGTCCCCTGCTATTTTTACATCATCGAAGACATTCTTCGCTTCAGCTTGCATGATTTTAGCTTTTAGTGACTCAACAGTTGATTGTGATTCTTTTAGTTCATGTCTTAACGCTTCAATCTTCTCTGGTACTTCTTTTGTTTGCTTTGTTTTCAAAAGACTTGCTGCTTGTTCCACTTCTAATTCTTTCGTATGGAACCATTCATAAGCTGCTTGACCAGTTACCGCTTCGATTCTGCGTGTTCCTGCTCCGATTCCTGCTTCAGATAAAATCTTGAACACACCAATATCCTGGCTGTTTTGAACGTGGACACCGCCACATAGTTCAACAGAGTAATCATTTAGTTTTACTACACGAACGGTTTTACCGTATTTCTCGCCAAAGAGTGCTGTTGCACCCATTTCTTTTGCTTTGTCGACTGTTGTTTCGATTGTTTCAACTGGAATTGCTTCCCAAATTTTCTCATTCACTAAGCGTTCCATAGCCACTAATTCCTCAGCTGTTACTTGGCCAAAGTGTGTAAAGTCAAAACGCAAATGGTTTGCAGAAACTAATGAGCCTGCTTGATTCGCATGATCGCCTAAAACATCTTTTAACGCACGGTGTAATAAGTGAGTTGCAGTATGGTTCTTAACAACGTTACGACGACGTGCTTCGTCAACTTGCAAGGAGTATGTTTGTCCAACGCTCAAGTCACCTTCAACTTGCGCGATATGTAAATTTTGGCCATTTGGTGCTTGCTTCACATCTGTGATAACAGCTACTCTTTCGCCAGCTTCGTTAAGAATTAAACCAGTATCCGCAACTTGGCCACCTTTTTCAGCATAAAATGGTGTTTGTTGGAAAATCAATTGAACGGTTTGCTTGACAGATATTTCTTCTTTTAATTCGTCATCAGCAATAATCGCAGATAGGTTAGAAGTGATAAAAGTCTTGTTGTAACCAACAAAGTCACTCGGCACCATGATTTCTGTTAATACTTGCGACTGGACAGAGAAGGAATCTTCTACTTGTCGAGCTGCACGCGCACGATTACGTTGATTTTGCATTTCTTCATTAAAACCATCACGGTCGACAGTGAAACCTTTTTCTTCTGCGTATTCTTCCGTCAACTCTAATGGGAAACCATATGTATCGTAAAGCTTGAAAGCATCCTCCCCTGATATAACAGTTGAGTTTTCTTTTGTCATTTTTTCAAAAACATCTTGTAAAATTTCCAAGCCATCATGGATGGTTTCTTGGAAACGTTGCTCTTCGTTTGAAATCACTTTGATAATGAAATCTTGGTCTGCTTTAACTTCTGGATAATGCTTAACCATAATATCAGCCACTACTGGAACTAGTTCAAATAGGAATTGACGATTGATGCCTAATTTTTGTCCATGCATGACAGAGCGTCTAATTAAACGACGTAAAATATAACCACGGCCTTCGTTTGATGGCAATGCGCGGTCACCAATTGCAAAACTTACAGCACGAATATGGTCAGCAATTACTTTGAAAGAAATGTCGTATTCTGCATTTTCGCCATATTTGAAATTCGCACTCAGTGTTTCGATTTTTTTAATGATTGGCATAAACAAATCTGTTTCGAAGTTCGTCGGCGTGTCTTGAAGAATACTCATGAGACGCTCTAGCCCCATGCCCGTATCGATGTTTTTATTCGGTAGCGGCTCATAAATTCAGAAAACACTAAGTTCCAAATTTCTAAGTAACGCTCGTTTTCGCCACCTGGATACATTTCTGGATCTTCGTCAGGCAAATCTTGGAATGCTTTCCCTCGATCGTAGAAAATCTCTGTATTCGGTCCACATGGGCCTGCACCAATATCCCAGAAGTTATCTTCGATTGGAATCACGTGGTCTTCTGTTAAACCTACTTTTTCAATCCAAATGTTCTTAGTTTCAAGATCCTCTGGATAGTAACTCACGTAAAGTAATGCTGGATCAAAGCCAATATAGTCTTTGCTTGTTAAGAATTCCCAAGCCCACTCGATCGCCTCTTCCTTAAAGTAGTCCCCAATTGAGAAGTTCCCCAACATTTCAAATAGCGTGTGGTGACGTGCTGTTACACCTACGTTTTCAATGTCGTTTGTCCGAATACTTTTTTGAACATTTGTAATACGTGGGTTTTCAGGAATAATACTCCCGTCAAAATACTTCTTAAGTGTTGCAACACCTGAGTTTATCCATAGTAATGTTGGATCATTTATTGGAACGAGTGAAGCACTCGGCTCTACTGCGTGTCCTTTTTCCTTCCAAAAATCTAGAAAGAGTTGACGTACATAACTGCTTGTCATTTTTTCCATTGTGAATCCGTCCTATCTGTTAGTATTTGTCTTTAAAAAAGAAAAAACGCCATAGCTCTCAAGGGCGTTTGACCGCGGTACCACCTTGATTGCAATGGAGTGTTCAACATTCTTCATTACTTCTCTATACCGGTATCGCTGGTAGCGACGATATTTCTATCGTATATCGAAAAGGGAGCATCACTCAGAGTGTCTTCTTTCACCTAATGAAGACTCGCTAATATTTCTAAATGATATGGCCTTTTGTAATCGGTATAAGTATAGCTAAAATTTCAAAAAGTCGCAAGTACAAAACTAATTATCTTCTCTGAAAAAATCTGTTATACTACTTCTATCTATTGTTCAAATCTAAGGAGTTATTTTATGACTATATGCTATCATATCATTGCAAATATGCAGGCTGGATCCGGAAATGGTAAAAAGACGGCCCTGCTTACTGAAGAGTATTTCATCAAACATTATATTCCTTTCGAGATTTACCAAACGGAATATCGAAATCACGCGATTGAATTGATTAAAGGGGTTCTTGAAAAGTTTAATATGAGTGACCGTTTGTTGGTAATTGGAGGAGATGGAACGCTACATGAAGTGATTTCTGGCTTGAAAGAAATCAAGAGTGACATACCGATTGGTTACTTACCTGCGGGAACTGGAAATGATTTTGCTCGGACCATTGGCTTAACGAGTAAATTACATCATTTGCTAGATGAGATTGTTAATGCTGAAGTTGCTACGTCGATTGAGTGTTTCGTTTATCATGATAAGGCTAGCGATACTCATGGCGTCGGCTTAAATAGTATGGGATTTGGTTTCGACGGGACGGTCATTCATTTAATGGATCAAGAAACAAAACCCACTAGCTGGCTTTCTAAAAAGATGTTCTCGAGCTGGAGTTATTTAGCTATGGTCATTGATGCTTTCAAAAACAGAAAAACATTCGATGTTACTATTTCTGTTGATGGCAAAAAGCAACAGTTTTCAAATGTTTTAATTGCAGGTCTGATGAATCACCCTTATTTTGGTGGTGGGATTAAAATTGATCCTGAAGCAAAAGCTAACAATCAAGAATTAGCTATTATGATTATTCAAAACATTTCATTTTTTATGCTATTACGCTTGCTACCTCAAGTGCTGACAACTGGTAAACATGTTAATTCTTCTGTGTTTCACCGCTTTCCTGGTAAGGAGCTTTCGATTAAATTACATCAAGCTTCTGTTGGCCAAGTAGACGGTGAACCACTGCCTGAAGCGGTTTATGATATGGATTATCGTTTGTCTTCGTTTAACATTTGGAAATAGTTGTAGCCCTTCTACTTTTTTTGAGTAGAGGGGTTTTGCTCGGAAACTTTCTTAACTGTTTAACTGATATGCAGGTCCAATCGGAATTTCAATGCAAAGAACTGCCCCTCAATCGCACTTTACGATTAGAGACAGTTCTTTTTTTTGATAGAAATCTAAGCTTCAACCATGAACTGTTCAGGCGTAACTTCATCCATACCAATCATTGGATCGATCTCATTTCCTGTCACTTGAGCTACTGTCAGTCTATAATTTTTTGGCTCATTGATGACTTGAGGTTTCGGTTCTTTAACTTCTACTGTATTCGAAACTTCTTGTTCGACAACTTCAGCCGCTACTGCTGTTTCTTCTTCATCATCTTCTACAGTAAACACGTTTTTATCTTTATCACGATTGCGTACTAATTTTTCTACTAACAAGGTTTTTCGCAAATCACCGGTACTATTTGCTGCTTGTTCGAAGGCTTCTGGTTCTCCGCATAGAATCAGTTTGCTTTTACTTCTTGTAACAGCAGTATAGAGCAGGTTTCGACGTAGCATGCGGCCATATTGACGCACCATTGGCAAAATGACCATCGTAAATTCACTACCTTGTGCCTTATGAATCGAACAACAATAGGCTAGAGTGATTTTGTTCCAATCTGTTTTTTGATAAGTAACTTCAGTTGCATCGAATAAAATTGTCATTTCATCCACTTTGTCTTCTGTCTCTCGGGCGTATTGGATACTTGTAATTTCTCCAATATCACCATTGAACACATTCAGTTCTGGTTGGTTAACAAGTTGCAGAACTTTGTCACCAACCCGATAGACTGCATCAAAATGATTGACCTCTCGTCTTTTTTTATCCGGATTAGGATTTAGAATTTCTTGCATCATGACATTCAAGGCGTTAATTCCTGCTGGTCCTTTGTACATCGGCGCTAGGATTTGAATATCTTTTGATCCGTAGCCTTTTTCACTTGCCTTTTGAACAACTTGCCTTATTAACGGTTCAATTTGATTGGCATTACAAGCAAAGAAAGAACGATCAGGCTGATTTTTCATAAAATCACTTGGCAAGTCCCCATTTTTTATATCGTGAGCAAGTTGAATAATTGATGAACCATCAGCTTGGCGATGAATATGGGATAATTCAATCTGTGGAATCGTATTGCTTACTAAAAGATCGTGTAAAATTTGACCCGGACCGACTGATGGAAGCTGGTCTTTGTCCCCGACAAAAATCACTTGCATCCCTGTTGGAACAGACTTTAATAAGCGATTCATCAACCATGTATCAACCATAGATGCTTCGTCGATAATTAGTAAAGACCCTTCCAAATCTTGCGTATTCACGTCATCATTTAGGTTTTCTTGCCCGGTCAAACCAAGCAAACGGTGAATCGTACTACTTGGAATACCCGTCATTTCATTCATCCGCTTAGCTGCTCGTCCTGTTGGGGCCGCCATAATAATTGGGTAAATGCCATCCGTGTAAGTCGATGCATCCACAGGCAACTCATGTAATCGGCAAAATACATTCACAATTCCTTGTAATACCGTTGTTTTCCCTGTACCTGGCCCACCGGTTAAAATAAAGAATCGATTGGTTAAAGCTTGTTCAATCGCTTGAGCCTGAGTATCGTCATAGGAAATTGATAAG
>CAZLGI010000087.1:0-6773 GCA_964558995.1 uncultured Carnobacteriaceae bacterium
ATGAAAAACGAAAACCACGTGGATGTGAAACAACATCTGTGGGAAGTCTAAAAAGGAGATTATTATGAAAAAAATAATTCAAGACCAAATTCAAGGTCAAACTTTAATCGATTTGCGTTCTCAAAAAGAGTTTCAAAAAGGACACATCAAAGGCGCACTAAATCTAAATCCTAAAAATCTAAGCAAGTATGGCAAAGCCTTTTTGAAAAAAGGTGAGGAACTTGTGTTGGTTGTTTCAGAAGAAAATAATGTTGAAATTGCAGCTTTAGTAGAGGGAGCGGGACTTGAGAATGTTGCTGGTTATTTGATTGCCGAAGAAGTAACAGATCAAGAAACGATTCAAACAATTACTGCTGAAAAATTTATGGCGTTGGAAGGAGACTTTGTACTATTGGATGTCCGTCATCCAGATGAAATTACTCGTCCAGCACCAGAAATGAATTTAGTTTCGATTCCTTTAGAGGATTTATCAGAAAATTATAAGCAACTAGCGGCAAAACAGCCAGTTTATACATTGTGCGGCTCAGGTAATCGCGCAACGGCAGCTGCGTCCTTTTTAACCGATAAAGGCTACCAAACAATCGTCATCGAAGGCGGCATGGGAGCGGTCGAGGCAGTTTCTTCAGAAGATTAATCACTCGAATGCGAAAATAGACACTTTTGCTATTGCAACTTCGATTCAACTTATCTATAATTTCAAGTTGAAGATGTGTTGCCAATTTTGAAACAGAGTGTTTAACAAGGCTGGCAAACATAATGATTAGAATAATTGATAATCCCATGTATGTTGTGGGCTGATTGAATCATAAGGAGATTGAAATGATTAAATTTATGGCAGATTCCACTTGCGATCTATCATCGGAAGTCGTGGAGAAACACAACATAGGGGTTGCACCCTTGAAAATAAATATTGGGGAGGAGTCATACCGCGACAAAATTGATTTGTCGGCGGATGATTTTTTTGAGCAATTGCCTCATTTAAAAGAATTACCAACAACATCGATGCCTAGTCCAGAAGCATATTTAGCGATTATTGATGATGGGATTGCGGAAGGCTACACAGAATTTTTATGTATTTGTATGTCGAGCGGGACAAGTGGCTCTTACCAGGCAGCAGAATTAGCAAAGGAACTCTTTTACGAAGAGCATCCGAATTCAACTATCAAAATTCATGTGGTTGATTCTTTGTCGATGAGTCATGGTAGTGGGTGGTTGGTCTTGAAATCCATTGAATTGATGGAGCAAGGTTACACCTTTGAAGAGTTAGTCGAATTTAATGAAACCCACAAAAAGCGTGTGAAACATTTTTTGTGTGTGGATGATTTGAAAAACTTGATTAAAAGCGGTCGTCTATCTCAAGCGGGTGCTCTTGTAGGAAGTTTATTACGAGTCAAGCCGATTATGTCGATGAAAGACAGTAAAGGTGCCATTGTCGCGAAAGTGAGAGGCGCCAACAAAGCGATGAAATATTATGTTGACGAATTTATGAAACGTAATCAAGAAGATTTAACGAATTTTATCATTATCGGTTATTCTTCAAGTATCGATATCGCCCATCAACTCAAAGAGAGAATCGAAACAAAAACAGATTTTAAAGGACTCATTTACGTGATGCAAATGGGCGCAGTCGTGGGAACTCACGTCGGCCTAGGTGGGGTTTCGCTGTATTTTATGGAAAAGGAAACCAATTAAAAAGAGTAACTATTATGTATGGCGCATGATCGATTCATGCGTCATTTAATTTGTTCGGAGAAAATCTCGCTGAGGACAATCTGTTATAATAACAAACAACAATCCAGGCTTAACAAGAAGGAGATAAATATAAAGATGAGAAATATCAAATTGACTATCGAATACGATGGCAAGCGTTACCTTGGTTGGCAACGACTGGGTGATTCTGACAAAACCATTCAAGGGAAAATCGAGAGTGTTTTAAGTGATATGACGAGTGAAGAAATTGAAATTGTTGGTTCAGGCCGTACAGATTCGGGTACGCATGCAAGAGGGCAAGTCGCAAATTTCAAAACGAACACAAAGATGGAGCTAGCAGAAATGTTAGATTGGTTAAATCGTTATCTGCCACAAGATATCGTTATAAAAGATGTTGAAGAAGCCACCGAACGCTTCCATGCGCGTTATAATGTGACCGGGAAACAATACAGTTATTATGTCTGGAATAATCAGATTCCTTCAGCGTTTGAACGTCATCGCAGCTTTTATTTCCCACAAGAACTTAACCTTGAACGAATGCAAGAAGCAGCAAGAAAATTAGAAGGCAAACATGATTTCTTCGGTTTCTCTGCTCTGAGAAAAACAAAGAAATCAACTGTTCGAAAAGTTGAAAAGATCGTCATCCAACGTGAAGGAGATTTGATACGCTTCAGCTTTGTGGGCGAAGGATTCTTACATAAAATGGTCCGTATTATCACAGGAACCCTTTTGAAAATAGGCACAGGGGAAATGCCTTTGTCTGTAATCGATGATATTTTGGAAGATAAAATCCGGAAACATGCAGGCGAAACCGTACCAGCACATGGCTTGTTTTTGGATGAAGTTTATTACGAATAAGAAAACTCATCTGGCTTAAAGGCGCCAGATGAGCTTTTTTATTTTGTGGAAATTCTATCCGAAGCAATCTCAATCAAGCGATTAATCAGCTCGTCATAGCTGTAACCACCAACCTCAGCAATCATCGGTAAAAAGGATACTTCCGGCGACAGCCCAGGATAGGTGTTCAACTCAATGATATTCGGTTTCCCCTCAGCATCTAAGCGAACATCAATACGAGCAAAATCTTGGCAGCGGAGAATTCGGTAAGTATGTTTCACCATCGCCTCGATTTCGTCCTTCAATTCGTTTGAAATATCAGCTGGGGTATCACTGATAACTGCGACATCCAGTTTCATCTCATACGTTAATAGTTGTGGACCATCATCTTTAAAAATCGTTTCGCTAATTGGTAGGATTTCCAAAGTTTTATTTCCCAACACACCAACCGTAAATTCTCGGCCAGGTAAAAACTCTTCAATCAGCAGTTCCTGTTTATGAAGAGCCAATTTTTCTTGAATAATTTGCTGCAATTGCTCAGGCGTATCGACTTTGGAAGAGTCGGTAACTCCAACCCCTGAACCTTCATGGTCTGGTTTTACAATCAGTGGGAAAATAAAATCGTCCCGAATTAGTTCATTTTGATTGGTCAACAACTGATAACGCGCCGTTCTAATGTTATTCGCAGTCAGAAGCGCCTTCGTGATTTCCTTATGGAGCCCCAAAATATGCGTCGTAAGCCCAGAACCAAGCATCGGAATATTTAGAATTTCCAGCATGCCGACAATATTCGCTTGAGATAGCTTATCCGAAATACCTGCACTTAAATTAAAAATAAAATCAAGCCCATCCATGTTTTCCAAACGATTCAGCAAATTGTAATCCGTTTCAACAAGAGTGACGTCATGATCAGCTTTCTCCAACGCTTTCCTGACCGCATTTATCGTATCAGCCATCCGTTTCGGTCCTAGAGGGTCAATTTTTGCCTTACCCTCATCTGTTTGTTCAAGGTTCGAGTGAATCAAAGCAATATGCATCTTGAATTCCTCCATTAGTGTGTTATTTCTTTTCTTAATGATATCATTTTGCATAAGAAGCACCTAAGGATTAGAGTTATGCAAAAAAAGGTTTCTTCATTTTTTTTTGAGAATAAGTAGGCTTAGTATGTTGTGTTCGTTTAGAAGATGTATTTTAGGATTTGATCAATATGAGCTAAGTTGGGCATTGGAAGATTCTCGATGAATTCTATGTCTCCAGCAGTGAAATTAAGCAATTTGATTTGTAAATAATGCAGAATAAAAAACCGTCTAAGTATCGCTACTTAAGACGGTTTTTTGACTAGTATTCTAGAGCTTTCAAATCTTCAATCGTTACATCTTCTTCTTCGTAGCCATCAACATCAAAGCCACTCAAGTTTTTATATTCTTTCATAAATGTAGCATAGCCAGTCATATCAGAATTGAAATTGTCATTATTGATTGTCATAATCAATTCTTCTGTGTCAGCTTGTACCTCAGGATCTAATTCCCAATTATCTGGACGTAAACGACCTTCATCATCGTATTCGGCTTTATCGCCATAAACCATATCACGATAAATCCGGTCAATATGCATAATTGGTGTTTCATGTGTTCCTCTATCTTCCATCACGCGGTAAAGCCCTAAACAATAAACAGGGAAAAATGGAATAACGGAACTAGCTTTAGTTGTCACAGCAGTCGCAACAACAATCGTAGCCTTGCCGTCGATGTCAGCTAAAAGTTCGTTGATTTCATTTGCTTTCACGTCACAGTCAGCTTTCGCACGTCCTAACGTTCCATCACCATAATAAGGTTTGTTCAAAGCAGACCCTAAATACGAATAGTTCGTTGTTTGAGCGCCTTCAGCTAGAACGTTAGCTTCTTTCAAAGCTTCCATCCATAACAACCAGTCTTCACCGCCCATAACTTTAACTGTGTCAGCAATTTCTTCTTCAGTCGCAGGTTCTAACACATGCTCGAAGAATTCTTGCTTTTCAATATTAATGTTGGGACCGACAACGGTTTGATCAATCGATTTAATCACTGAGTTGATGCGCTCGCCAGTTTCGGGATCAATTCGAATCCCGGAAGCCAGGCTGTAAACGACTAAGTCAACTTTTCCGCCAAACTCCTCTTTAATATAAGTAATCACGTCTTGCTTCGTTTCGTGACTAAAGGCATCTTGGACAAAGTTTTTCGCAATTAAGCCTTCTTCTTCAGCGACTTGCTTAAAGTAGATATTATTATACCAACCAGCAGTACCTAAGTTCCTTTCAGATTTCGGTCCTTTTTCAAAAGAAATACCGATCGTATCAGCGCCAGCACCAAAAGCCAGGTTAATTCGTGAAGCTAAGCCATAACTTGAAGATGCACCAATAATTAGTACTTTTTTAGGGCCTTCAAAGCGACCTTGTTCTTTCACATAATTGATTTGATTTTTAACTTCTTGCTTACACCCAATTGGATTGACACCAAACGAGACATTACCTCGCATTTTATGTTCAAATTTAATAATAATGACCTCCAATGACTATTTGTTCTATATAGAATAACAAAAAAAGAAGTCCAAAGGTAGCTAATCTATTACAAATGAGATTATCAACGTATTTATTTGTGTTGAAATAAATAGAATGAACAAAAAAAGATGTCCGCGGAATAATCTGCGAGCATCTTTTTTAGAGAAAATTTATTCATCCTTTTTCTTTTCAACCCATAAACGGATAAAATATGTAATTGGAATCGAGAAGTGTAAAAACATGAGTATGAGATAATAGGCTTGGTAGGAAACTTTACCATCTACAAACAGACTATCCAAAACATTTTCATTTAGATAAAAAAAGACAAATAGATATAAGAGTCCAGATAAGCCTAAAGCTATATTTGCAAGAATTGGTTTATCCATTTTGGAGAAATAAGCACCTTGATAAGTATTACGGATGCTATCAAAACAAATAGCAATCATAATAATAATAAAAAGTTCTAGTGTGGGGGTTTCAGCCCAAGGTCCTAATATCGAACTAATCAGGCCTAGTACAATAATAAGATGAAATGCATAGTAACCATTTTTGTAGCGTAAACTATCTTGATATTCATCATAAGAATTCATTCTTACCCCTCCCAAAATAAATCGTTCAAAGTTACTTTCAGTACTTTACAAATACGAATACATAAATTGATTGTGGGATTATAGTCGCCACGTTCGATTGCGCTAATGGTTTGCCGGGTCACATCAACTGCTTCAGCTAAATCTTGTTGAGACATATTTTTTTCGGTTCTCGCTAGTTTGAGGCGCATGTTTTTACTCATTGAAAGCCTCCTTAGTGTAAAACATAAGTTACTTTATGTAAACTATAACATACATCCTGAGTTTAGTAAAGCTCTAGATAAACCTTTTATTTGACAATTCTAAAAAAAATATTTGTATCAAACAAACATTCGTGCTATACTATTAGTTCAACATCCAAGACATATGCAATATGTATGTATGGAACCAAGGCTTTTCTCTATTCTGTGGCCATGCTGCAGAGGAACGGAACCAAAAATAAGCAAAGTTAAATTTATTATGTAGCGCCGATTATGGTGTCTCACAACATAAATTTCCAAGATTTAGATTTGATAGTGAAAAAGTCGCGATTCCGATACAGGAATACCTTTTTCTTTCTTATGATGAATAAGTAGAAGTGAGAGGGTACTCGTATGAGTGCTTTTTTGTTTTGTCTAAAAAACAGAAAAAAGGAATAATAGGAGGTTGAAGGATAGGAGCGTACGCATATGGTTGCGCTCAAGAAGGAGTAACAAAGAGTATGAAGAATATCGTCTATAAAAATACGCAAAATGTCACCGTTGAAATATCATGGGACGCGTATTACAAAGAGATCGAAATGCGTCAACAAGCTCGCTTGAAAAAGAAACAAGCAGTTGTTAATAGCAAATAATTAAAGATGATGTGATTGCCACCAGTTGGCATCACATCTTTTTTTATTCTAAAAAGTGGCAGGACTGACAAAGTAAGCTATAGAATGATATGATGGCCTTACTAGAAACTAAGGAGCGGATACAATGAAGGTTCATTTAATCAAAGCTTTTTCAGATAATTATATTTGGGTGATTGAGAAGGAGCACAAAGCAATCGTCGTTGATCCTGGCGTTGCAACAGATGTATTGACCCATTTAACAGAAAACAAATTAGACTTAGAAGCGATTTTA
>CAZLGI010000088.1:0-6732 GCA_964558995.1 uncultured Carnobacteriaceae bacterium
CTGCGATTGCACCTAGTACTCCTCCAACAATTAAAGTCCAAATTAAACCCATCTTTTCTTCCTCCTTTTATATAATTTAATAAATAGTCGCAATTTCTTATTGACTATATATGTATTATAAAGTACATTCCGTTCATCTCAAAACGATATGCATGCTGAAAGGAAAGAAAGTTTGATAGAAAAGGGTTTTCTAGCTTTTCATATCAAGTCGAAACACCCAATTTCGTCTAAAAAGCAACAAAAAATGCTCCTAGTGTAATATGCTTACGCTAGGAGCATGTATCATTTTTATTGTTGTTTGTATAACTCTGATTCTTCTTTTTGTAAGTCTAAAAGGTGACCGCGTAATTCAACTTCCATTGTAGAAAGTTGTTTTTCGGCAGCTTTTCTTTTTACGCGACCTTCTTGTTGAATTTTCAAAGTCTCCTGTAACGTTTCAACAAGATCGTTTTGTGTTTTCTCAAGTGTTTCCAAATCAATCACACCACGTTCATTTTCTTTGGCTGTTTCAATTGCTGAGATTTTCAGCATTTCTGAATTTTTTAACATTAAGTCGTTTGTCGTTTGTGATACTTGTCGTTGTGCTGTTACAGCATCTTTTTGACGTAAAAGAGTCATTGCCACAGCAACTTGATTCTTCCATAAAGGAATGGCTGTGTGAATCGATGCTTGAATTTTTTCAGCTAGCGCTTGGTTAGTATTTTGAATCAAACGAATTTGTGGTGCTTGTTGAATCGTCATTTGACGAGCCAAGCGTAAATCGTAGGTTCGTTTTTCTAAACGATCTAAAAATTGTTTTAAGTCATTCACGATTTGAACATCCATTTGACTAGTCGTTTGTTCAGCCTTAGCAATCGCTTCTGGAATAATTTTCAGTTCGAGTTCTTCACTCTTCACTTCACCAGCTGCGATGTAAATATTAAGCGCATGGAAGTAGTCCTCATTTTTTTGATAAAGTTGTTCAAGCATAATGTTGTCGTTCAAAAGACTGTTTTTATCTCGATCAAGCTTAATCGCGATTTTATCAATCTGCGCACCAATCTGTTGGTACTTAGCAGTCATCTCATAAACACTCTGCTTAATTTTCCCAAACATTTTACGGAAAACATTTTTATCTTCAGCACGCAAATCAGAAGGGCTAGTTTCATTTAGACGGTACATCAATTCATTAAGGGATTCACCAATCTCGCCAGTATCTTGATTTTGAACATGATCAAGCATGGAGTGAGAAAAGTCACCTAATTGTTTTTGAGCAGCAGAGCCATATGAAATAATTGCTTGCATATTTTTCTCATCAATTTGCTTAGCTAATGCGTAGGCTTGTTTTTGACGGTCATCTGGTAGGCGTTCAATCAATTTATCTACTTTTGTGGCCTCAACTAATTCTTGTGACTCAGTAGGGTTGGCTCCAGGTCCAGCATTTGGATCTGCAAAAGAGTTTGCGAGTAAATCTTCTAATTCCTTATTCACATCTTGTGTCGGTTCCGTGTTTGTTTTATCATTCGGTTGATTCAAAAATATCACTCCTATAATTCATTTTCTGAAGGTTCTTTAATCTCATCGTTAGTATTATTATCTCTGTTGAGCACATGCTTGGCAAGTTCGAGCTCGACATTCATATTATCTAAGTCGTTCGACATGAACATTAAATAGTCGTCTCTAATTAATTTACACATCTCATCGATAGTCGTTGCGCTTTTTTCTAAAGCCAAGTAAGTCTTCTTAGACTTAGCAACATGATTATCAATTTCAAGGTAAGTCTCGGTTAATTCCTTCAAGTTCGGTAAATGCGTGTATAAAAAGCCACCCACTTCGTGCAAACGTTGAGGTTGTTCGACAATATGACGGAAGAAATCTTTTAAAATCTCAATCGTATCATTTCTTTTTGAAATAGCTTTAAGTTTGGTACGGCTGTCCATATTCTGTTCGATCGTATAAATCTGTTCACGAGCAGTGTGCATCGTCTCACGGAACAGATTAATTTCTTCTCTTGACAAGCCATTTTGACGATAAAAGGTTTCTTTATCAGGGCTCACTCTTTGAAGAGGTGGGGTATTGGAGTTCGTTTGTTTGTGATTACGAGTTCTTCTACCTTTTTTCGAAGCCCGATTAAAGAGAATTGCCCCGAGAATAACTGTTAAGATTAACGAGGTATAGACATCAAATTCGAAAAAGAAGAAGAACATCACGAGACTGATTAAACTGATTGGATTTGAAAAAGTATATTTTAATATTTGTGTTAACTTATTTAGCATGGGTATTCCTCCTTATGTGTCGTGCATCTGTTAGTTGTATTTTATCATACAATAGGTCTTAACACCTATAGGTCAAAAGGATGATTTTTTAAGATCTCAGGTCTGAAATCTGGTTTTGAGATTGTCATCTAACGTTAAAGTGGGGTATTATGGAATCGACAAACAGATTGCGAGGGGTAAAAATGAATTTTGAAGAAAAAACATTAAAAAGAGAAACAGTTTTTGATGGTGTTTTGTTACACTTGGAAAGGGAAGAGGTTTTACTTCCTAATGGCGAAACGTCAATCAGAGAAATTATACGTCATCCCGGTGCTGTTGCGATGATTTCTTTTACTGAAGATGGGAAAATGGTACTAGTTCGACAATTTCGTAAGCCGCTAGACCGGACTGTGGTAGAAATCCCAGCAGGTAAACTAGATGCAACCGATACAAACCCACTAGAAGCTGCCAAAAGAGAATTGGAAGAAGAAACAGATTATCAAGCTGCCAAGTGGGAAGAGCTTGAGACCATGTACCCAACCCCGGCTTATTTAGACGAGAAGATTATTGTATATTTGGCTGAAGGACTAACAAAAGTGGCTGAACCACTACCACTCGACGAAGATGAGTTTGTCGAAGTGCTTGAAGTGACTTATGAAGAGGCATTGGCATTGAAAAAAACTGGTGAAATCTGCGATGCTAAGACGTTGTATGCCTTGTTATATTGGGAACTTAGACTAATGGGAGAGGATTTAAATGGAAGAAAAAAATAAAGAACTACTAATTACACGTCAAACATATCAAAAGAAACAAACAAAAAATAAGAAACCATCACGCTCAAACGAGAAAGAACAAAGCAGACGATTAAATACGTTTTACAATTGGGCAATTACGATTGTTGCAATTGCGATCGTACTTGTTTTTGTTTTGGCATTTGTTATTTAACTTGAAGGGAAAAGATAAAATGATTGGTATTATTGCTGCAATGGAAGAGGAAACAAGAACGCTACTCGAAAATATGCAAGAAAAAGAAACCGTAACTCTTCATCATTTAACCTATACAAAAGGACAATTAGGCGATCAAACAATTGTGATTGCCCAATCAGGCATCGGTAAGGTAAATTCTGCCCTAGCTACAGCCTTCATGATTGATCGTTACCAACCTGAACTAGTTATTAATACTGGTTCCGCTGGTGCATTGAAAAAAGGTCTAGCAATCGGCGATGTCTTAGTCGCTAAAGAAGTTGCTTACCATGACGTTGATGCAACTGCCTTTGGGTATAAAAAAGGTCAAGTACCACAAATGCCTGCAAGCTATTACAGTGATGAAAAGGTAATTGAAAAAATGGAAGAAGCTATCCAGGCAGTAGGCTTACGAGCTGAAACAGGTGTCATTCTATCAAGCGATTCTTTCATCGCTGACTCAGAAGCAGTAAACTTAATTAAAGCTGACTTTCCAGAAGCAGGTGCAACAGAAATGGAAGGCGCCTCGATCGCACAAACCTGTCATGTCATGAACGTCCCATTCGTCGTGGTTCGAGCCATCTCTGACTCAGCAGACCAGGAAGCTTCGGTTTCGTTCGATGAATTCATCGAAACCGCCGGAAAAAAATCCGCAGAAATGGTCATGGCCTTTCTAGAAGCATATTAAAAAACAAAAAATCCACTCCTTTTAGTCATTCAAAGGGAGTGGATTTTTTGATACACATATAATCAGAATAGAGAAGCTCCCACACAACTCTCAAGCACAAAAAAAGAAGCTCCCAATAAAGGGAACCTCTCGAAATCGTTCAGATTAACCTAATTTGTTGTAGTACTCAACAATGTAAGCTTCATCAATATCAGCTGTCAATTCATCACGAACTGGTAAGCGATTTAGCGAACCTTCCAGTTTTTCACTATCAAAAGTGATAAACTCAGGACGTCCGAAAAGTGCTTCTACTGCATTTGTAATGATAGCCATGTCTTTTGATTTTTCACGGACTGAAATAACTTGTCCAACTGAAACTTCATAAGAAGGGATATCTACACGTTTTCCGTCTACTAAGATATGACCATGGTTAACTAGTTGACGAGATTGTCGACGAGTAGTAGCCAAACCTAAACGGAAAACGATGTTGTCTAAACGACGCTCAAGTAAGATCATGAAGTTTTCGCCATGCTTACCTTCTTTGTTTTTACCAGCTTTGTTAAACAAAGTAGCAAATTGACGTTCGTTTAATCCATACATGTGACGTAATTTTTGCTTTTCTTGTAGTTGCAAACCGTATTCAGATAACTTTCTGCGACGGCTGTTACCGTGTTGACCTGGAGCGTACGGACGACGTTCCAATTCTTTTCCTGTACCTGTTAAAGAAATTCCCAAACGACGGGATAATTTCCAACTTGGACCTGTATAACGTGACATAATTTTATTCCTCCAATAATTTTGTTGGAGTAAAATAATATAAATGAAAAGTAAGCAGACGTGCAGTTGATCCTTCAATCTTCACCTTATGCAGCCGTAGGGTACGCAATTGAACCTATAATAGGCGATAAACTGTTGACGCGATTGCTTCATTTTCGCTGCATTATTTTACACGAGACTTATTGTATCACAGAGAGTCAAAAGGTTCAAGTTCCTAAATTAAATAAAAATGTAAAAAAACGAAAGGCTTCCTTTTTTTATAAAACCTTGTATGATATACTGTTTTAAGATATTATGGCCAAACTAACAAAATGGCAACAGTTGATAAGATGGAGGATTACAAATGGACTTAATTTATTGGTTGGCAGCAATTTTCATTATTATACTCATTGCTTACGGAGTGGTTTTATATTTGAACCGTCAGCAAGTGAACCGTATCAAGGTGATTGACCAAAAAAAGCACGAAATGATGACAATTCCGGTCGCTGATAACATCTATACATTAAAGCAGCTTAACTTGACCGGTCAAACGAAACAGACATTTGAAAACTGGCAAGCAAATTGGCAAACCATTACGCGTTTCCAATATCCAGAGATTGAAGCATCTTTAGTTAGTGCAGAACAATATATTCAACAAATGAACTTTGTCAAAGCAAAGCAAGCTGTTGAAAATGCAGAAAAAATTATTTCTGCAACAAATAAAAATATTATCGATGTAAATAATGCTCTAGAAAACTTACTAGAGAGCGCAAATAAAAACCGTAAAGAACTTGAGAAAACACAAGGACGCTATAATAAAATCCGTAAACAATTGCTGGCTCACAGCTTCACATTTGGTACTGCTTTAGAAACACTAGAGAAAAACCTTAACTATATGGAACTGGATTTTACAAAGTTCAATGATCTGACAAACGAAGGCGACCATATGGAAGCAAAAGAAGTTCTTGAGCGTATTGTCGATGATTTGGACCATCTAGAAGAAGTAGTTGAGATGATTCCACAGTTAAACCAAAAAATTAAAGAAGATATTGAAGAGCAAATCCAAGATTTAGAAGATGGCTATGAACGCCTATTGTTGGAGAATTATGTTTTTGAAAAAGAAGACATTCCAGCGAAAATCGAAGGCGTTAAAGAAAACTTAGATGAAGCGATTGCTTCTATTACAGTAGCAGATATTACTGAAGCTCAAAAAGCACTCGTTAAAACGGAACATAAAATTGATGAAACTTATACAGTGATGGAAACTGAAATGGAAGCGAAAGAATTTGTTGATCGCCACCAAGCAAACCTATCACGAAAAATGGATCATGTGATTCAGAGTAATCGTTATGTCTTGTTAGAAATCGATCGCGTTGCACAAAACTTCTTATTAAATAATAATGAGTTAGGCCGCGCACAAGAATTTGAAGAGCAATTACTGAAAGAAAATGAAATTCTTCGTTACCATGAAAAAATGTTGGAGAAAAACCAAATCGAATTTTCAGAAACAAAACGTTATTACGAAAAAGTTTCCCAACGATTGAATGAAATCGATAAAGAGCAATCTGACTTAGTTGCAAAACTAAGCAACTTCCGTAATCGTGAGCGTGCTGCGAAAGATGCCGTTGATTTATTCGAAATGGATATGCGAAATATGAAACGTGCGTTAGAAAAGCAACATTTACCTGGCTTACCAAACGCCTACTTAGATTTATTCTTTGCTGTTTCTGATCGTATTGAGAAGGTATCAGTTAGCTTGAATCGTGTGAAACTTGATATTGAAGAAATTGAGAAAATGGTTGATATGTGTGAAGAAGACATTCAGCAATTGGAGAAGAGTACAGAAAACATTTTAGATAATGCTAATCTGACAGAGCATCTGATTCAATATGCGAACCGTCATCGCCATGATAATCCAGAAATCGAGAATGCTGTTGCGCAAACGATGCATTTTTACAAAAATGAATTTGCATACGATAAGGCAGTTAACACAATGGAAATTGCTTTAGATAAAATCGAAGCAGGTTCTGCAAGACAAGTCGCAAATAATTATTATGAAGAAAAAAGACGTGGCATTTTCTAGTCAAAACTAAAGAAGCTGAGACATGGTAA
>CAZLGI010000089.1:0-2753 GCA_964558995.1 uncultured Carnobacteriaceae bacterium
AATACGTTGTAGTTTATCTGCATTGATTTGACTGGGCAGTGAGAAAATTTTATTTTCAACATAGCCTTTATCTGTGACTAAAATAGCCATATACTGTCCGCGTCTAATTTGAACGAGACGAAAGCCGGTTAAACGACTATCTTTCCGTTCAGGTCCGATGCTTAAAGCAGTATAGTTCGTCAGATAGGACAACATCTCAGCAGAAGTCTCAATAATTTCTTGTGCCTCTTTATAAGGCGCATGAATTGAGGCTTGAACTATTTTACGTATCTCATCAGATGAAGAATCTTGTGATTTCTTCAATAGTTGATCAACATAATAACGATAGCCTAAATTTGAAGGTTTCCTTCCTGAAGATGTATGCATTTTTTCGAGCAGGCCCAATTCTTCAATCCGCATCATATCGTTACGAATTGTTGCAGGAGATACAGATAAATCTGAATCCTTCAGTAAGTTTTTCGACCCAATTGGTTCACCATATTCGATGTAATGCTTAATAATCAGGTTCAATACTAATAATTGTCTTTCGGTTAACATGTGTTCACCTCGCTTTAGCACTTGATTCGTCGGAGTGCTAAACCAATTATAAATTTACCACGCTATTTTATCTTTGTCAACTTCTTTTCATTGATTTTTCATTTCATATCAATCGAAAGAGCTTACATGCTTTTGGCTATAATTTCATTCATATTTTCTGAATATGTTTATAAACAAAAAGGCTTAAAATAAGAGAGCTTCGTCTAACTCATTCGGATGTTCGACAAAATAAGCTCTTGCATCTATTTCGTCTTGTTCTAACTGTTCAATTAGTCCTTCAATTCCATCAAACTTCACTTCATCACGTAAATAATAGTGCCAACGCACAGTTACTTTCTCGCCATAAATCATTTTGTCAAAATCAAAAATATTCACTTCGACGGTTTTTTGTCGGTTTTTTTCAAAGGTTATATTATAACCAATTGATGCCATACCTTGATGCCATTCATCTTTTACTTTAATACTAACGACATAGACGCCAACTTTTGGCAGACGAATATAACGACCTAATTTAATGTTTGCAGTTGGATAACCTAATTGTCTTCCTCGTGCATCGCCGTGCATGACACGTCCGCTAAACTGATAAATATAGCCCAGCATGTTGTTTACCTTTAGTAAATCACCGTCGTCTAGCGCTTGTCTAATACTAGTTGAACTGATTTTTTCTTTATTTTCGGCTGATTGTTGTGATACTTCAATAACATCGAATCGTTGTTTTGCATAACCCGGTAGTCGTGCCATATTAGCAATTGCTTTAGGTCCGTAAGTGTAATCAAAGCCTGCTACGATTGCTTCCGCATTGAGACCTACTAAATATTGGTCAACAAATTCTTGTGGACGTAGGGTTCCAAAATCATAAGTAAACTCAACGACATAAAAATAATCAACATCTAGTGCTGCCATCAATTCTTTCTTTCTATCTAAGATTGAAAGATATTTCATCGATTCTGCATCTAATTTTTGAAAGACAATACTTGGATGTTGGTTAAATGACATGACTGCTAACTTGCAATTTCTACGATCTGCTTCTTCTTTTGCCCGTTTGATAACTGCTTGATGTCCCAAATGCACACCGTCAAAATAACCAAGTGCTAATATAACCGAATCTGTTGGAATCTGATCTTGTTTATATGGGTGCTGCAGATAAATTGTTTCCATTTTTCAACACTCTTTCTCGTTGTATGTTTTATGCTAAAAACATTTTCCGTGGTTTAATAAGTCCCTCTTTTGAAGGATGATTCTCATATAATGCTACCAAATTGCCTTGATAATGAAAAGCAATTAAGGTTTCAAACTCAGGGAAAGATTCTGCTTCTAGCACTGCGCCATTTTTAACTTTTCCCCATTGTTCTTCATCTAGCTCTAATTGGGGGTATTCCATAAAAATTAATGCTGCTGGACGTAGAATATCGTCTATTTTTTCTTCTTCCATAATTTGGCGAACTTGATCGATCGTTACACAGTCTTCTGCATTAAAAGGTCCACTGCTTACTCTTGTTAACTGAGACATGTGTGCCGGATAACCTAATTGTTCTCCTAAGTTAACTGCTAGAGTTCGAACATAGGTCCCTTTTCCGCATGACACTTGGAAACGCCAAGATACAGTTTGGTTTTCTTCATCCATTACTGGTTCTGATGTTCGTGTAAAGGAATAAATGGTTGCGTTTCGTTTCGGACGTTCAACTGTTTCAC
This sequence comes from uncultured Carnobacteriaceae bacterium, assembly GCA_964558995.1. Classification (GTDB taxonomy): domain Bacteria; phylum Bacillota; class Bacilli; order Lactobacillales; family Aerococcaceae; genus Jeotgalibaca. Next base: position 2,230 of record CAZLGI010000089.1, read on the forward strand.
CTTTTCGAGCATACTCATAAAGTCGTTTACCATTTACTTTTACGGCTGAGTACATTGGTGGAATTTGAATAATTTCACCGAGGAAAGTCTCCATTTGCTTATCTATTTCAGCAATAAAAGGCATTTCTTTGACCTCTTTTTTCTCAACTATTTCTCCATGAGCGTCTTCTGTCGTAGTTGTATAGCCTAGGGTAATTTCCCCTTCATAAGCTTTATCCATATCGATCATAAATTCTGCTGCTTTCGTTGCAGAACCAACACAAAGAGCCAGTACGCCATCCACTTCTGGATCTAAGGTACCGGTGTGTCCAATTTTTTTCGTTCTTAGTATTTTGCGTAATTTGAATACACAATCATGACTTGTCATTCCGCGTTCTTTCCATAATGGTAAGATGCCATTCATATTCTCTCCCCCATTCATTTCAACTAACCTATTATATCATATAGGTCAGGGTATTAAGAGTGAAATGTATGATTATTCTTATGGAGGATTAATGGCTTGGAGCAGTTCGATAATAGGAAGA
>CAZLGI010000089.1:2763-6574 GCA_964558995.1 uncultured Carnobacteriaceae bacterium
CCTATTATATCATATAGGTCAGGCTATTAAGAGTACAATGTATGATTATTCTTTTGTAAAAGGCTATCTAAAAGAAAAACTGCTCTCGAATTAAATCGAGAACAGTTTAGTGGTGTAAATGGTGCCAACTAGCCAACCTATTGCTGCAAGGATGTAGATGACGTAGAAATAACGGTGTTTGGTTTTGTGTCGGAATGTTTGCATGCCTAGTAAACCACCTAGAGCACCACCGAAAATCCCTAGAAAGAGCAGCGTTCTTTCAGCAATGCGCTGCTTTCTTTTTTTAGCTTTACTTTTATCGATTTTCATTAAACTAAACAATAAGATATTAATGAAGATTAACCAACCAATTAAATAAATCATAGCTCGTTATAGTGTTTGCTTTGCTTAATGATTTCAACAATTACGTCGGCTGCTTTTTCCATGCTTTCAACTGCAACGAATTCATAACGTCCGTGGAAGTTTTCTCCTCCAGCAAAGATATTTGGTGTCGGTAATCCCATGAAAGTTAATTTTGAGCCGTCTGTTCCACCACGAATTGGTTCGATTACTGGTTCAATGTCAATTACCTTCATTGCCTTTTCAGCAAGGGAAACTGGACGCATATCTTTCTGTAAAAGTTCTCCCATGTTGTAGTATTGGTCACTTAGATCTAATTTGACACGTTCTTCGTCAAAGTTTTTGTTCATGTCGTCTGTTATCTTTTGCATGAATGCTTTCTTTTCTTCAAATAAATCACGATCATGGTCACGAATGATATAAGTTAATTTACTCGCATCAACGTTTCCTTCAATATCTGCTAATAAATAAAAACCTTCTCGATGTTCTGTTTTCTCAGGTACTTCATCTTGTGGGAGACGGCTATCAAAGTCTAACGCTAATTTAATTGCGTTAACCATCGTATCTTTTGCTGTTCCTGGGTGAACGTTTTTCCCTTGAATCGTTACAATCGCTTGTGCAGCGTTAAAACTTTCAAATTGTAATTCTCCTACAGGCCCGCCATCCATTGTGTAAGCAAAATCACTCGCAAAGCCTTCAACATCAAACAAATCTGCTCCACGTCCGATTTCTTCATCTGGACCAAAGGCAACTTTCACTGCACCATGCTTGATACTTGGATCATTTTTAATGATTTCAACTGCCGTTAAAATTTCAGCAATACCTGCTTTGTCGTCAGCACCTAACAAAGTATTACCATCCGTTGTGATGAGTGTTTGGCCGATGTAATTTTTTAAGTTAGGAAAATCTTCGGGTGATAAAACAATATTTTTTTCTTTGTTCAATACAATTGCTTCACCATCATAATTTTCATGGAATGTAGGCTTAACCTTTTCTGATTCAAAATCTGCTGTATCGATATGTGCGATAAAACCAATTGTTGGTAATTCGTCATCGGTATTTGCTGGCAGTGTGGCTGTAACAAAGCCATTTTCTGGATTATATAAAATATCATCTAAGCCAATTGCTTCTAATTCTGGAAGTAAAATTTCCTTCGCGAAAGCAGTCTGGTTTGGTGTAGATGGGACTGTTTGGCTCGCCTCATCTGAACGTGTATTAAACTTTGCAAAAGTAAGAAAACGTGATACTAATTTATCTGACATATATGGTAACTTCCCTTCAAGTTGTTTACTTATAATTTGTTATCAAAAATAAATGGATTGGTATTCGTTTGTGATTGTATAATTTCTACATCCCAGTCTAGAGAATCTTGCCAATTTGTAAGAAGTTCGCCTAATTTTGGAATACAAATCTGTTCAATATGATGGCCTGGATCAACAACAGTTAAACCATCAGCCTGCATATCATGTGCCGTATGATAATAGACATCTCCAGTAATATACACATCAGCTTTCTTTTCAATCGCCTTTGGATAGTATTTACCAGCATCTCCACCGCAAAGTGCGACACGTTTGATTGTTCGATTTGTGTCGTTATTAGGTGTGACGATGCGAAGACCATCCACACCAAATGATTGTTTAACGTGTTCTGAGAATGTAGCTAAATCCATCTCTTTTTCTAAGTCACCAACGCGACCTAAACCGAATTTCTCTGGTTGTTTTTGGTCAATGTCATACATTTCTAAAACAGGTTCTTCATAAGGATGCACGTCATACAAAGCGTCTAATACTTGTTGTGCATTTGCCGCTTCTAAGACAACCTCAATTCGGTCTTCTCTAACTTCTTCAGGCTCGCCAACTTTGCCGATTGTTGGATCAGCTTCATTCATGGGCGTGAAACGACCAAGTCCTTGAACAGTATAGCTACAATCTTTATAATTCGCTGTGATATTCCCAGCTCCAGCCGTTGTAATCGCAGCACGTACTTCTTGTGCATGCGTTTCTGGTACGTAAACATTCAGGCGTTTTAGCGGAACGGTTTTACTAACAGACATGATTTCAACATCTACTAGCCCTAATTTCTCTGCTAACCAATCATTCATACCGCCATTCGCATTGTCCAAGTTCGTATGAGCGACATAAACTGTAATGTCATGTTTAATTAAATTCGCAAACATTAGCGTTTGTTTGTTACTTAGATCTAAGCGTGCGATTGGTTTATAGATTGGTGGATGATGTGCCAAAATGAAGTCAACATTATTTTCGATCGCTTCTTCAACAACTTCTGGTCTAACATCTAAGGTCACCATTATTTTTTTTACCTCTCTAGAAAGATCTCCAACGTGCAAGCCGACTGGATCATTTTCTTCAGCTAACCATAAAGGAACAACTGATTCAAAATGCTTTGCAAAATCAAAGCCGGTAATTGTCTTCATAAAATCTCCTCCTCAATTAGGCTAATCATCCTCTCAACGTCTTTCTTTTTCTCCGAGACATTTTTCTGAGAGTTTTTTAGACTTTCTAATATATAGTAATGCGTTTTTAGTTCTTTACGCCATTTTTTCATAAAGGTTTCATTTTTTTCCTGACGCAAATGTCTTCCAAAAATAAAATCACTAGCTGTATAAGCATCAGTCTGCCCTGGACGTGCGACAAGCAGTTCATATACTTTCTCATTTTCTTCAAAAATTTCTTCATTTATAATGTCATAACCATTGTCGACTAACCATTGACGAAGGTTTGCTTCTGCGTTATTGGGCTGTAAAATAAGGCGCTGAATGTTTTCGAGTTTAGAATTAGTTTGTCCAGTCGCAAGAATACGTGTGATTAAATCACCGCCCATCCCGCAAATTGTAATGGTATCAATGGCATCTTCTTTTTCAATAACGGCTAAGCCATCACCAAGTCTTGGAACGACATGTTCTTCCACTTGAAATGTTTTAATTTGTTTTTCTGCAGCAGAATAGGGGCCGAGTGCCACTTCCCCTGCAATTGCAAAAGCAACTGTTCCTTTTTTGGCAAGTTTACATGGTAAATAAGCATGATCAGAACCAATATCAGCCATTCGAGCACCTGGTAATACATAGGATGCTGCCATATCTAGCCGTTTTGATAGTTGAAAATCATTCAATTTCCTTCCTCCCTTCAAAGAATCTATTAATACTACTCATTTTATCAGTTTACATATTAAAAGAAAAGGAACACTGTGGAGTAAAAATTGTGGTGATGTTAGTCGATTGCTTTTGCTGCCATAGGACCGCTCGGAACTGTGGTGTCCGAGCTTGGAAGTTCCAAGCAAAATCGTTCGAAACAAAAAAACTACCAAAGAGTAACCAATGGTAGTTCTTAAAAATCTATTCTAAAAAGTCTTTTAGTTGTTTTGAACGGCTTGGGTGACGCAATTTACGTAGTGCTTTTGCTTCGATTTGACGAATTCTCTCACGAGTTACGCCGAATACTTTTCCAACTTGTTC
>CAZLGI010000090.1:0-6510 GCA_964558995.1 uncultured Carnobacteriaceae bacterium
CCAATGGCGAAATTGGGCAGCCAATGACGAAGGCATTACTGGCGATGAATTAATGGTTAATACCTTCCATCACCAAGCGATTAAAGAACTGGCAAGCGAATTCAAGTCCGTTGCGAAAAGTTCAGATGGCTTGATTGAGGCAATTGAATCGGTTGATTCGAACAAAGACATTTTAGGAGTCCAATGGCATCCAGAAATTATGATGGCAAACGACGAGACAAATAAAGAGTTATTTGCTGACTTCGTACGGAAAGCAGCGAAGAAATAAAGAAAAAGGAGTTAGAAGACGATAATCTTCTAACTCCTTTTCAAATTACTTCATGCCATAATGCTCTTCTTCTTCAGAGAACATGTAGCTGCGGTAGTGATATCGCATTGACATGACGAGGCCGATTGCCATCATATTTCCTAGCAAGGCCGAGCCCCCTTGGGAAATAAATGGTAGCGGGATTCCGGTGATTGGTAGTAAGCCAATTGTCATGCCAATGTTTTCCAATACGTGGAAGACAATCATCATGATTACACCCGTTGTCATATAGGCGTAAAATTCATTCTTTGTATCGAAGCAAATTCGAATCATTTGGTAAATAAGTAAGAAGTAAACCAAAACCAAGAAGCAACCACCGATAAAGCCAAAGTTTTCTCCGATGGTAGCAAAAATCATATCTGATTCGCGGACAGGAACATAAACCTCTGATACGCCTAGACCTTTACCAAATATTTTCCCAGAACCAATCGCCTTCATACTTTGCGCTAATTGGAAGGCATCTCCCCTACTATCGCCAAAAGGATTTAACCAGCTGTCGATCCGAGCGAACTGGTACTCTTGGAAACCAAAGTACGTTAGGAATTCTCGGCTATACAATACGAGGTAAATTAATACGCCACCGAATAAGGCAATGATTCCAAATACAGGCAGTAAGATTTTCCAAGACACACCTGACAAAAGGGTCATCCCGATAATAATCGCTAAGTAAACCAATGTCGTTCCTAAGTCATTTTGGATCATAACTAAAATTAAAAGTGGCAATGACCACAACATGATTTTGAGTAATAAATACCAGTCTGTCTTAAGTGTTCGATCATCTGTATTGACATTGTGTTTCGTAATGACTCGCCCAAGCATCATAATCAGTGAAATTTTCACGACTTCCGAGGGCTGAAAGGAAACGGGACCGAACACGAACCAACTTTTCGCACCTTGAAGATCATAAGACCTTCGATCGTAAAAAATCAAAACGAGTATCAGTAAGGCTACCCCTAAGAAATAGGCAACGGGTGCTAATTTCCACATCTGTTCTGAGTCGAATTGCATCAACACGATAATGGCGATCGTTCCGATCACGTACCAAAGAATCTGCATAATCGTTGGTCTGAGCGATGGCGTGTTACTAATTAAATACGTGGTTGAGAAAATTGTAACAATACTGAGCAGCGCTAATAGTAAAACAGATAAAATAATACCATAATCAATCTTTGTGACATCTGATTTAGGATTCTCTTGCTGATTTCTCATGAATAATTCCTTTCTTTCAATATCAATCGTTCATTACACTATTATAGGAGAAAATGGCAAGAAAAAAAAGATAAGAATCCTTAAAATGGAGACTTATCCCTTTTTATCATTGTTCTGATGGTTTTGTTAGTGTAATTTTCGGATTATCTTTGATCAATCTTTTACGGAGAATTTGTTCTTTGACCAAATATTCCTTGGCTTTGTCGGAATAAATAATCGAGACATATGTGTCCCCTTCGTCAAAGACAATTTCATCTTCGTGTTTGTAGTCGTAGATAATGACGTTCAAAATCCCACCTAAAATAAACACAATCCCCAATAAATAGAGCCAAATCATCAGAACAATAAAGACACCAATCGTTCCATTACCAATTGCCTGGCCTCCTGCGAAACTTAAATACAATGAGAACAGTTGGGAAATTAATAAGAAGCCCACTGTCGCAAAAATCGCTCCAGGAACCGCGTACTTAAAGGACCATTTCACATTTGGAATAAAATAATAAATGAAGGCAGTTAAGATAATTAATACCCCGAAGGCTACTAACCAGCGGAAATACTCAAAGGTTGTAATGAATCCCAGTAGATCAATCGGCAGAAATTGTTGAACTAAAGATAAAATTTCTTGACCGAATACGAAAATAAATGCCACTGCCCCTAGCAACAGCACAAAAGAAAGTGCAATTAAGAAAGAGAATATTCTGGCAAAAATAAAATTACGTTTGATTTCTGCGTCGTAAACTTGATTTAAGACTTTTTGGAAAACAGAAAAAGCTTTTGATGCTGGCCAGATGGTAAATATTACCCCAAATGTGATGGCACCGCTGCTTCCACCTGATAAGTAGCCTTCTAAAATAGGCAAAATAAGTGAGCCAACTTCTTCAGGGACACCCATTTCAACATACTTTAACACTTGTTCGGTTGGAATCGGTAAAAGAGGAATTAAGTTTCCGAGCGCTAGCAAAACTGGAAATAGCGATAGCAAAATATAGTAAGCTAATTCAGCAGCTTGCCGACCTACCTCTGCTCGTTGGAAATGTACCAAGGTTATTTTAACGATATTTCTTAATTTAGATGACGGAATTTTTTCAATCAGTGCAGCCAATTCTCTCACACCCTTCAAATTGTTACTATAAGTTAATAATAGCATTGCACACGAGCAGAGCAAAACAAAAAGGCTGATTCCAAACGAATAGCCTTTTTGTTTTGCTTAAACTTTAACGATCCAACCTTCTGGCCCTTCGGTATCGCCAAATTGAATCCCAGTCAACGTGTCATATAACTTTTTCGTCAGTGGTCCGACTTCTGTTTCTGAATAGAAGACGTGGAAGACATCGTGAGTTTGTATCCCACCAATTGGAGAAATAACTGCGGCCGTACCACAAGCACCCGCTTCCTTAAACTCTGAAAGGTTATCTAAGTAAACATCGCGTTCCGCCACTTTTAAGCCTAATTCGTGTTCGGCCAAATGAAGCAGCGAGTATTTTGTAATACTTGGTAGTATTGACGGTGACACTGGCGTAACGAACTCGTCATCATGCGTAATACCGAAGAAATTTGCCGAGCCGACCTCTTCAATTTTCGTATGAGTAGCTGGATCTAAATAAATACAATCACTAAACTGACGGTCTCGTGCAAGTTGACCAGGCATTAAACTCGCTGCATAGTTCCCACCAACTTTTGCCGCACCCGTTCCTTGTGGCGCAGCTCGGTCGTAATCAGAAACGATGAAATTCGACGGTGTTAAGCCACCTTTAAAATACGGCCCAACTGGCATGACAAAAATCGAGAAAATATATTCTGTTGCTGGTTTTACACCAATGTTGTCCCCCACACCAATCATATAAGGACGTAAATATAGCGTACTACCTGATTCATATGGCGGAACCCAAGCGTCGTTTGCTTTCACAACTTCTTTAACCGCATCGATAAATTTATCAATCGGATAAGCTGGCATCATCAAACGCTCACAACTTCGAGCCATCCTCTTCGCATTTTCATGAGGACGGAATAACTGAACCGATCCATCTTTTGTACGGTAAGCTTTCATCCCTTCGAAACAAGCTTGGCCGTAATGAAGCGCCGGTGATCCTTCACTAATCGTCACGGTATTCTCAGTCGTTAGCTCGCCGTGTTGCCACTCGCCATCCTTCCAATACGCTTTGAAACGATAGTCCGTCTTCATATACTCAAAACCTAAATTATTCCAATCTAACTCTACAGCTTTTTTTCCATCAGTCACATCATCATTTCCTCTCATCACATTTTCTACTAATAGTATACACTTATTTCGGTTAAAAAAAACGAGCCGCTCCATTTTCAGGAGGGCTCTCTTTCAAATTCTAATTAACAACCGACAAAAGAAGGTACCTCTGTTGTACGAGTATCCATTGCCATTTTGTTTATCCAATACATGTTTGGCACCTTCACGATTCGTCTAAAGCTATCTTAGCCATTAAATGAGAACAAGTCAACCGAATTCTCATTTAACTCTAATTTCACTCAACTATGCTCTAACGCGTTTCGACCAGAAACCGCCTTTAATGTATTTAGGTTCAGATGAATAGATAAATGCTTTTTCATCTAAGGTTAAAATCATATTTAACAGATTTCGTTCATTTTTACGAGATGACAGCACTTGAAGCATCATGCGATCGCCGTCTCTCCCTTTTGCTTGAATAATCGTAACGCCATAGCCTGCTTCACGCAGTTTTAACGGCATGTCACAATCATTATTAGAAATCATCACCGTCATCATGGTGTAGCCTAAAGCTAACCAATCCTCGATTTTAATTCCTAACGCAATTCCTGTTCCATAACCAATCGCATAAGAAGCCAAATTTAATGGATTATCCAGACTACTCATAACGATGTTTAGTCCCGTCACGTAAATCACAATCTCCACCATACTAAGTAGTGGTGCGACATATCTATAACCTTTCATCGTTAGCATTAAACGGATTGTACTTAACGTAACGTAGATAAAGCTAATGACAAAAATTGGCAAAATTAAACTTACATCCATTCATACACCTCATAATAACCTCTTTCTTTATTGGTTCGCAGGATATTCAACGAACTCTCCTGTAATAATGTCTTGCTCATATAGAGTACCTGTTTCTGTATCATATTGTAAAAGTGCTAGATTATTTGCCACGGCTTCATTGTCTTCTCTGACATTAATTTGAACAAGGTTTCCTTCGACGCTATCCACGATAAACATGTAACCATTCGATTCACCATATTCTGTTTCTGTCGCAATAACATCCAAGGCTTCTTCAATTTTAGCTGTATCTTCTTGTTCTGCTGTACTTGCCTCTTCGCTTGATTCAACGGCTGAAGACTCTTCAACTTGCTCGTCAGATTCAACGTCTGCACTTGTATCTACTTCTGTGCTGTCAACAACCTCAGATCCAGTTAATTCAGTCGTATCTGTATTCGCATTATTACCAACATCCCCTGCACATGCAGCAAATAGGAATGAACTACTCATAAGCAATGCTAATTTTTTAAGTTTAATCATTTTATTCCTTCCTTCCATTGAACTATGTACATTATACCTATTTTATAAAAAACTACTACTTATTTCTTCATCGCGCATATCGAACTCTGAAACATTCGCAGGACCACGCATTATTTCCCGAATGATCCTTAGTTTTCCTTCTGGATTACTTGAAATTTTCCACCTAACTAAGGAAATCATTTCGCCCTCTAATTCAATCGCCGTAATGATGGTTGGGTATACGCAACAACCGATATTGAAATAAGGCAACTGATTCTTCTTCGGAAATTTGAATCGGTGTGTGTGTCCGCAAATCAACATTTTTTTATTTTCGGCAATCCACTTTGAATAGTTCTTTTCAATTTTGTGTCGACGACTCATATTCTTTACCGGACTGGATGGGTTTCGAATTCCAAACGCATGTAGGAAGCGCCAGAAATATTTCAGCGATAGCATGGTCAGAAACCAAAATTGATCGTTCGGCGCATCGCCCTGGTGTCCGTGAACCGTAAAAATCTCTTGTCCCGTCGTTCGATGACGCAAAATCAGCGACTCAATTGGCTCGACATCTTTCAAGAAATCAAAAAACGTCTCTGTGTATTCATCATAGTTTGTATAAAAATGTTTCTCAACATAGGATTTATTCTTCAAATAAATATTATGGTTCCCATACATCAAAATAAACCGATCTTCATCAAAATATTTTTTTATCGTATTAAATACCACTGGATGGGCGTTTTTAACATGTTTGTAGTCCGGAAATTCCCACAACTCATCGCCATCACCAGCCTCAACATAGGTATAGCCGTTTTGATAATAGTATTCAATCGCATATTCAAAAATATTTCGATTACGTGTAAACTCATCTGACAAGCTCCCATCACCTCTATGATGATCACTAAAAAACACGTATTTCGTTGTTTCATCAAAATATTCCACTCGAGCATCTTCATAGGCACCATTTAATCTTTGTTTTGTAAACATTATCTTCACCCCTGAATTAATTCTCATACTCTTAGTATAAAGCAATGAGCGTAAAAGGTGAAAGATTCTAGGTTTATTATGGGAATTGTTTCATTTTTAAGAAATGTGGTGTTTATATTGATGTGCAGTGATGGAAATAAAAATGTCGTATGATACAAGCTAGTGGATAATAAATTTAAAACGATTCACCAACTCTGAAGACCAGGAGCTCATATTCGTCTGGTCTTCAGAGCTCGTGCCGAAAGTCTGAAGACCAGGAGCTCATGTTCGTCTGGTCTTCAGACTTTGTACTAAAAGTTTGAAGATCAGGAGTTAAGTTTCATCTGTACTTCCGATTTCACTTTAAATAGTTTTCGAATTTAATCTGAGAAGGAAAATCAAACGTGAAATTCAGCTCTCGCTATATTTTCGAGCTTCACTCCTGACTTTAAATTCAGTTGGCTAAAAAGTGATCCGAAGTTTAGACATTAATAAAATGTACTAAATTGATAATTCCAAACAAATGACGTGC
>CAZLGI010000091.1:0-6508 GCA_964558995.1 uncultured Carnobacteriaceae bacterium
AACAGTTAGAGCGATTTTCGGAGTTGCAATACGTTCGATTGCTGGATCGTCTGCTAAGTTAACAAACATAACGGAACGGTCAATCGCACCTGTTTCACGGAAGTCTTGCATGAAGAATTCTTTTTCCTCAAACGTAATACCCATCGCACAGAATATAACAGCGAAGTTTTCTTCACTATTTAATACTGTTGCTTGACGAGCGATTTGAGCTGCTAATTCTTTATGCGGTAAACCTGAACCAGAGAATACTGGCAACTTTTGTCCACGAACAAGTGTATTCAAGTGGTCAATCGTTGAAATACCTGTTTGGATAAACTCATCCGGATAGTCTCGAGCTACAGGGTTAATTGCTTGTCCGTTAATATCTAGTGATTTTTCAGGAATGATGTCTGGACCGCCATCAATGGCTTTCCCCATCCCGTTAAACACACGCCCAACCATGTCTTCCGACACGTCTACTGAGAGTGGTTTACCACGGAAACGTACTTTTGTATCTTTAATATTAATTCCCGCTGGACCTTCAAAAATCTGAACCATTGCTTTGTCTTCGGTAATTTCTAATACTTGACCAGTACGAATTTCACCAGTTTGCATTTGAATTTCGACTAATTCGTCGTATTTTACACCTTCGACTTTTTCAACTGCCATCAGAGGACCGACGACTTCTGTTACTGTTTTATACTCTTTAAGCATGATTCGTCATTCCTCCTTCTGACACAATCTTACGCATTTGTTCTTTCATATCAATTTTAATTTGCTTAATATCATCAAGGTTTTCTTCTGAGATGAATTTGCTTCGTGCAATTCTATCACGGATTTCGCCTGTACCGTCGATAATTTCTTGGTAGTAAGCTCCTAGTTTCATTGCATTTCTAGCTTCTTCTTCAAAGCTCAAAATCAGATCCAACATAATATATTGTTTTTCTTGAGATGTATAAGAATCAACATCATCAAAAGCGTTCTGTTGCAAGAAGTCTTCACGAATTGATTCGGCAATTGTCATTGTTACACGGTCAGTTTCAGAAAGAGATTCTGCACCAACTAAACGAACAATCTCTTCAAGTGAGGATTCTTCTTGTAATAGACTCATTGCGTGTGATACTTTTTTAGACCATTCAGGATCAACGTGTTGGTCCATATATTCTCCCACTTCATTATCATAAAGTGAGTATGATTCTAACCAGTCAACTGATGGGAAGTGACGTCTTTGTGCTAAAGCTGAGTCTAGTGCCCAGAAAATTTTAACAACACGTAGCGTATTTTGTGTAACTGGTTCAGAAGTATCCCCCCCTGGAGGTGATACAGCTCCAATAGCAGAAATACTACCTTCACGTCCGTCGCTACCTAAAGCAGTAACACGGCCTGCACGCTCATAGAACTCAGCGATACGGCTACCTAAGTATGCTGGGTAACCTTCGTCCCCTGGCATCTCTTCTAGACGACCTGACATCTCTCTTAGAGCTTCAGCCCAACGAGAAGTTGAGTCAGCCATAACTGCAACGTTATAACCCATATCCCGGAAGTATTCCGCAATTGTAATTCCTGTATAAATTGATGCTTCACGAGCAGCAACAGGCATGTTAGACGTGTTTGCGATTAGAATGGTTCTTTCCATGATTGATTCACCTGTATTCGGGTCAATCAATTCTGGAAACTCATTCAGTACATCCGTCATTTCATTACCACGTTCACCACAGCCGATATAAACAACGATATCAACGTCAGCAAACTTCGCAATTTGGTGCTGAACAACTGTTTTACCAGCTCCAAATGGTCCAGGTACAGCTGCCGCGCCACCTTTAGTAAGTGGAAAGAACGTATCAATAACACGTTGCCCTGTTACTAATGGAATATGCGGATTTAATTTTTGTTGAATTGGACGACCACGACGTACTGGCCATGTCTGCATCATTGTGAATTCTTTTAATCCGTCTTCTGTTTGAATGGTATAAACCGTCTCATCAAGTCCAAATTCGCCACTCTTAATTGATTCGATTGTCCCTTCAATACCGATCGGAACCATAATTCTATGTTCAACAACTTTAGTTTCTGGAACAGTTCCAACAATATCACCAGGGGTAACTTTATCTCCAACGGCTTTAGTTGCTGTAAATTCCCATCTTTTCTTACGATCTAATGAATCAACATGTATTCCACGTACTAAATAATCACTATCAGAAACCTCTATAAATGAATTTAGAGGGCGTTGAATCCCATCAAACATTTGTGAAATAATTCCTGGTCCCAATTCAACCGATAATGGTTTTCCTGTGGTTGTTACCGGTTCGCCTGGTCCAATCCCTGAAGTCTCTTCATATACTTGAATTGAGGCAACATCATGACGCATTTCAATGATTTCACCGATCAAACCCAAATCTCCAACTTGACAGATATCTTGGATATTGGCGCTTTCCATGCCCTCTGCCATGACTAAAGGACCGGAAACTTTAATAATTCTACCTTTTTTCAAATAAGTTCCCTCCTAAAAATTACAAAATATTCTGTCCAACCGCTTTTTCAACATTCTCTTGAATTCTTTGCTTCCCGATTCCTAATGAACCGTTGTGGTTTGGAATTAAAATAATAGCTGGTGTCAACATTGCATCATAACGTTTAATCGTATCCGGAATTTCTTGTGCGATAGCTTCCGTCAAATAAATGATGCCATAGTTCTCACCAGCGAGACGGTCGATTGTTTCTCTTGCTTCTTGCGGTGTACTGCATGCAAAAACCGAGAAACCAATAATCTTAAAAGGGAGGATTGAGTCTTTATCGCCAACAACACCTATATTATGAGCCATAAACTTGTCGCACCCTTTCTCTCAGTATGTCTTCTGCAATACCATTGTCCTTACCAATTAGTAATAGTCGTAAATTTCTAATTTCTGTTTCTTTAGCATAAATGTAGCCAAGCATTGGTAAAGGTCCAAAAGCTTGGTATATACCTTCTGAGACAATATCATGAATAAGACCATCCGATAATTTGTCTAGATTTAATGTATTAATGTCTTTGTTATCAATGATGACAGTTTCCAATCGCTCTCCGTATGGTTTACCAGAGTAAAGTTTACGCAAAACGGTTACTGCACCATTAACCGATTCATCAATGATGTCTTGTTTAGGAATTGAACCAGATGACGACAAGAGTGTATGCAAGTGACTACGAGGCTTGCCCTGATTTAAACTACGAACAACGGAACTTAAATTATATAAATCAATAATTGTATCCGTAATGTTTGTAATTGGATCAAAATCAATACGTTCTGTAATGTCACGTAAATGACGGAAGTAGAATGTATCCAAATAGACTGTGACTGCTTCCAACAGTCCTCTTTCTTCATAATCCGTAATGGTTGACTGTACAGCTTCAACCATTAATGGATGTGCTTGGTCATTTTCACCAGTGTCAACAAGATTTTTCAATGAATCTAATGACTGACGACCGATTGGAATTAACAACTCTTCCAAATCTTCATCTAAAAAGCGCTGTTTTAGTAACACCTTCAAATCATGATAAGTGTAACGCAAGGTAAATAATTCAATCAGTTCTGGATTTGGTGCAATTTCGAATAGTTCTTCATAAACATCTGCAAGATGTTCCATTAAAAAACCATTGAAATCCTTCGTCCGTAATATTTCAGTACGGTCAAATTCATATTCTGTTCCATTTAGAACATCCAAAGCTGATTTTAAATCATCTGCCTTCAGCATTCTTTCGAAATCATCAGTTTTTAGTAGACGGAGCTCGTAAGTCCGAATGAGTGTGTTGATACCTTTGTAATCAGTATCTTTCATACATAGTTCACCCCTTATTCATTTTTTTGAAATGCAAGGGAGGCTAATTTTGATGAGAAATCATTTTTGATTTCAGCTACAACTTGATCAAATAGGAAATTGTAATCAATGCCACCAACTTCAACGATAAACCCTGCTTTATTTGAGACTGTTTCAGAAGCAACAGTCATCCCTGAAAATTCTTCTTTAAGCGTCGTTTTGAATGCGTCTGTAAAGTGAGCGTTCGTTTTCTCTCCTGGAATTATTTTAAGATCATTCTTATCGAACTTTCTTAAAACAGCTTGGACAAACGACTGGAACCTTTCTGCATCCCAGTTACCCATTTTTTCGACTGCTTCTTCATAAACTGCAGTTAAAATGTTTTGTTTTTCTGCTAAAATACGATTCCGTTTTTCGTTAGCAAGTGATTGTACTTGGCGACTGTAATCATTCTTGCTACGTGTTTCAATTGCTGTTTTTTGTACTTTTTGTTGTTCCACTAAGCGAACACGGTTTTCTTCTAGAATCTCCGCCAATTCTTGTTCTTTCTTAGCAACTTTTCTTTGGCCTTCTTCCTTTACACGTGTTGTTATTTGATTTGATAATGCGTCTAGTTCTTTCATAGTCTCTCCATTCCTCCATTCACTATTAACCGTTTAGGACTAGTAGGAAGGAAATAACAAACCCTAAAATTGCGTAAGTCTCAACCATCGCAGAATAAATAATCCCTTTAGTATTTTCTTCTTCTCTTTTAGCTAAGATTTGAATTGCAGCTGTAGCTACGCGTCCTTGAGCGATACCTGATGTCAAACCAGTGAAAGCAATTGGTAATGCAGCCATTATCATGTAAAGACCACTGTCAAAGCTCATGTCTGCTGACATGTTCAAATAAATTAAGAATCCGATAACGAAACCGTATAACCCTTGTGTACCAGGGAGTAACTGTAGAATCAAAGATTTACCGAATTTTTCGGGTTGTTCTTTAATCAATGCCGCAGCTGCTTCACCTGTCATACCTACGCCACGAGCAGAACCCATACCAGAAAATATTACTGCAATCGCAATCCCTAAAGCCGCAAAAATAAATCCACCGTTATTCTCAATAAAAAACTGTAACCATGTTTGGTTTTCCATATTTTTCTTCCTCCATTTATCCTTCGATACTATTTTTTAAGTCAATATATTCTTCAGACGTTTTCAAAGGTTTAAAAGCCTTTCCTCCGCCTTCATAAAACTTGCCAAAGAACTCAACAAATATTAAACGCGCTCCGTGAACGTACGCACTAAGCGCTGACAGCCCAATGTTTACTAAGTGTAGCACCACAAACAAGAGGATGCCGATTGTGAAACGAGCACCGACTGGTAAAAAATCGATAATCATATTAAATGCCAATGCGATACTTCCACCAGACACACCTAAAGCCATTAAACGTGTGTAACTGACCATATCACCAACATATCCTGTGATGCCATAAAGATTATACAAACCAATTCCAAAGCCCATTGCTTTATTTTTTGTTGCAATGGTAGAAGCTAATAGAATCATTACTACACCCATGAGTGCGATTGCAACGCCTATTGTAGACAGCATTTCACTAGGTATAACCATGTTTCCAATTACCAGTATAATTAACCCAGCAAAGAGAATGATCCAACCAAAGCCATCATAAATTGCCCCTAATACATCCTTCTCTTTTAATAGAAGATATGCCTTCAAGCCAAGTCCTAATAGAATTTGGATAACCCCAAAGACAACAGACATAATTAGAATGGTGTTAACATCGTCCATAATGGATAATGGCACGATCGGAAGTTCTAGTCCCATAAACGATCCGTAAATTAATCCCCAACCAATCGTTGAATAGGACAATAATTGGAAAAATCGCATGCTTCTTTTCATACCTTTACTTAGGGTGATAAATTTCTGCGCGATGACTGTCGCAATTAACATCATCAAGCCATAACCTACATCAGCTAACATCATGCCAAAGAAAACAAAGTAAAAAGGCATGAGGAACGGTGTTGGGTCGATTTCATTATATTTAGGTAAGCTATACATTTCCGTAATTGTTTCAAATGGTGCGATAACTGAATTATTTTCTAAAACAATTGGTACTTTGTCGTATTCTTCTTCCTTTACATCTGCAACTAAAAATGCATAATGATCAGCAGCTAACTGTTCTGCAATTGCTTCTCGAATCATCAAAATCTTTTTATCTTCAATCCAACCTTCTAAAATAAAAAGATTTGGTTCATCAACAAGTAACAACTCTCCACGCAAGCGTTGTAACTTAGCGTAAAGTGTTTCAATGATCAACATTAACGACCGTTCAGCTTCTTTCATTTCTGAAAGTTCTTTTCGTAAGTCATTTTGCGATGTTAAGATGACTTCTCTCTCTTGCTTCAAGCGATCCAGTTCTTTCCCTGGAACTTGAGTAAAAGAATAGCTTAATTTGAAAAAGTGATTCTCTTCTAGTAAATCTTTCACATTTGCTTCATCTTGTTTATCAAAGATGACATTAATACCATACTCGTCTCTTGTTTGATAAACTTCTTCAACAACTAATTTGTCATTCTTCCGAATATTACGAATAAAATCGTCAGATGCAGTTTGAGGTACGGTACCAGTCAATGTTTGAATAAAATTATTTTCACTTAACTGACTCGGTACATGACTCAATTTCTTCCATTTTATTAGAAAATCCTCTTCTTCTTTTAAGCGTTGCAAATCTTG
>CAZLGI010000092.1:0-6442 GCA_964558995.1 uncultured Carnobacteriaceae bacterium
TCGATGAACCGACATCAGCCCTGGATCCAGAGATGGTAGGAGAAGTCCTACAAGTTATGCGTAACCTTGCGAATAACGGTATGACGATGATTGTTGTGACGCATGAAATGGGCTTTGCGCGTGAAGTTGGCGACCGAGTGATTTTCATGGATGAAGGCAGAGTTGTTGAACAAGGTACGCCAGAGGAAATTTTTGACCGACCACAAAATGAGCGGACACAGAATTTTCTATCTAAAATTTTATAATAATAGGGGGAAATAGAGATGAAAAAGACTTGGATAAAAGGTTTAGTAGGGATTGCAAGTATCATGATGTTAGCTGCTTGTGGAGCAGAAGGTACGGGGGATAACGGATCAGATGTTGCTTCTTCTGACGTGGCTTCATCGGTTGATACAGGAACGGGAACAGAGGGTGGCGGAAAATTAGCTGCGATTAAAGAAAAAGGTGTGTTGACTATCGCTACGACGGCTGACTACCCACCATACGAATGGCACTTAGTTAAAGATGGTAAAGATACAATTGTTGGTTTTGACATTGATATCGCACAAGCAATCGCTGATGAGTTTGGTGTGAAGTTGGATGTTCAAGATATGGACTTTAACGGCTTGATTCCTGCTTTATCAACAGGTAAAGTGGATTTGATTTTAGCTGGGATGAACCCAACTGCTGAACGTGCTGAAAGTGTTGATTTCACTGATATTTACGTGACGACTAAAGACGTTGTGCTAATTAGAAAAGAAGACCAAGATAAATATACTTCTGAAGCTGACTTAGCTGATGCAGATTGGGCAACGCAAAAATCTACGATTCAAGAAGAGTACCTAATCGAGAATTTTGATGAATCGAAAATTCAATCAGTTGGTAAATGGGGAACAGCAATTCTATCTCTGAAGACTGGTAGAGTAGATGGAATCCTGATGGTTGAAACGGTTGCGAAACAATATGCGGAAGAGAATGATGATTTAGTAGTTGCGGATGTTGTCCTGGACAGCACGCCAAACGAAGCTGCAATTGCGGTTCAAAAGGGTAATGAAGAATTCCTAGAAACTGTTAATGGTATTCTGAATGAGTTACAAGATGCTGGCATGGTTGAGGAATTGATCTTGAAGAACACGCAATTGATGGAAGAAAATACAATCGAATAGATTTAGTTGAACCGTGTCCTAGTGATGCGGTTTTTTTGTGCTTGTTGGTGTGTGCGTGTGGTAGCCGTTCGCCGCCTGCGGCCTGTTTGGTTGCGTTATGTATCCATGGGACCGCTCGGAGCCTGTAGTCTCCGAGCTTGGAAGAGTCAAACTGCCCGTATCGCTTCGCTACGGGCAGTAATTCTCTTTCCATCCTCTTTCATGGATACACGCAACCAATCCGGCCTTCGGGGCTCTCTGGTGGGGTGGGACATGGTTTGTTATGGATGGTTGAAATCAAATGCGTGTGTATTTTTTGAACGTTGAGATGGTGTGGAGATTAAATTTTCTAGGTCGGAACTTCGTTGAATTTTTTTGAAGTGGCGAAAGTGAATGACAGAATTTGAAGGGAGTCTGTCCTTCATTCTTTTGGCCTAAACAGTGACAACCAGGATTTAGAGTTGATCTGGTTGTCACACTTTTGGCTCAAACTATGACAACCAGAATTTCAAGTCGAGCTGATTGTCACTTTTCTCAGTAACAGGAAGATTTTTGGATCATTTAAAGTGAGTCGGAAGTTCATCGGAGGAAACCAATCTGAACTTTCAAGTGATCGCCCACAAATTTATACACCAAAGATCAAAAAAAAGCCACCTGCACCGGTTTTCTGCAGGTGGATCTTGTAAAATCCTGGTCTTCCTATTTCCAATTTATACCCAAACAAAAAGCGAGCGCAGGCTCGCATTTTCTACTACTTCAATTTTTCATCATAGTCAGCGCGTTCACCGCCGATTGATTTTGGACGGGTGCGGGCTGCGGATAGGATGGCTCCACCGATGTTTCTGAGTTTTAGGCGGACAGGGACGACGACTTCGACCATGTGCATGCCGATAAAGGTTTGGCCGATGTC
This sequence comes from uncultured Carnobacteriaceae bacterium, assembly GCA_964558995.1. Lineage (GTDB taxonomy): Bacteria > Bacillota > Bacilli > Lactobacillales > Aerococcaceae > Jeotgalibaca. Next base: position 2,035 of record CAZLGI010000092.1, read on the forward strand.
TAGGCCAGCTTGGGCTTCAATATGTTCAACGACGACTGGGTGATCCATGCCGGCGTAAGCTGCGGTTGCGAAACTGCCGCCTGCTTTTAATTGTGGAACTGCGTTTACGATTGGGTAACGCTCAGCTTTTGCGACTGCTTTTTCGATAACTAGGGCGCGGTTCAAATGTTCGCATGATTGTGCGGCTAAGGCAATGTCGTGTTCGTCTAAAATTGATTTTGCAGTTTGGAAAATTACTTCTCCGATTTCTTGGCTTGAGAAAGTGCCAATCTCTTCTTGTAACACTTCACTCGATGAGCAACCAATTACAAATATATCTCCTGCTTCAAGTTTTGCGACGTCAATTAGTTCGCGTACAGCTTGTTCAGTTTGTTGCTTAATATCGTTTATCATATTTAATTCCTCTTTCTTTTCGTTTCTGTCGCTCCTATTATCTAACAAAATACGAAAAAATGCCACTCATCGAGATGAGTGGCGTTGGTCTATTCTTTATATTTCATCGTTGCTAATGCTTCGACAATTGCGGCAAAGATACCAAAACTAATACCTACAATAGGGAATACTACCCAAGCGGTCCCCCAATTATTGTAGAAAAAGCCTTGATAAAGATAGAAGAGTGTCGCAAGTGGGAATATAACAGCGGATACTGATTCCGTCAGTTTGTTTGATTTTATATGAGCTCGTGTATGAGAACCGATTGTTAGTAGTTTTTGATAGGTATCGTTTTGAATTCCGAAATAAACGAACAGAAAAACAGCAGTAGCAATGAAGCTAAGTAAGAAAATAACGCCCCACATAGCTTCGTTGTTTAGTAGCAATAATGACAGTATTAAAGCGATAACACCAACGATGCATAAGACTACTCCGGTCGCGATAGCATAACCAAATCGCGGTTTAAATTGTTTATAATCTTCTGACAAACGAGAATAAGTTAAGGTGTCTAGTTTCAAAATCTTTTTGTCAAAAGGATAATGTGATTCCTTCATTCCAAAAACAACGAATAATCCTACGCCAATCGCAATAACAAATAACATTGCAGCGACGCCAATTAAGAAGCTTCGATCGGTGCCAGTAAAATAACGTAGCATGATTTGGAAAACAAACATAATAGGAACAGCGATAATACACAGGAATACGCCAATCGCCATAGCGAAAGAAAATTGCTGGCGGTGATGTAAGTAGTCTTCAACATCTTCGCGACTCATATTTAGTTCGTTTGGATCCTCGAATTCGTTTTCGTTTTCTAAACTTAAGTTATACTCTTCGATGATTTCGTCGATGTTTCCGAATTCCGATAACACCGTTCCAATTGCCTCGTTTTCACTAAAGCCTTGTCCCTTTAGGTCATCGTATTTTTCTTCCATATTAATTAGCATATCTTCTTTTAGACGTTCGATTTCCTCTGTGCGTGGCAAATTAATAAAAATAGATTCCACGTAATTATAGATTGTATTCACTCTGATCCCTCCAGTTTGTCGTCCTTGTTTGCAAAATGATTAATGACTTCTTTGATTGTTTCCCACTCGGTCACTTTGTCCGCAAAAATCGCTTGGCCAAGGGGAGTGATTGTATAGTAGGTTCGCGCTTTGCCGAATGTTTCTTTTGACGAATAGGAACTAATCAGGGCTTTTTTTTCTAATCTGGCAAAGGCAGAATAGAGGGTCGTTTCCTTCATCGCATAGGCACCATTAGATACATCCTTAATTTGACTCGATATTTTGTAGCCGTATGAATCCTCCTTCATCAAAAGTGATAGGATCAATAGATCGTTAAAACCTCGCATGACATCACTTGAAATCATCTCCTCACCTCTTTACTTCATCTGTCGTAGTAAATAAAGTTTACCACGATTACTACGACAGGTAAAGTAAAATGTTTTAATTTTGAAAGTTCGTATATTACTACTTTACTTTTTTATTAATGCTGTTATAATTGGTTTATAAAATAAAAAAACGAAATAAATGCGAACTTTATTTATTAATGTTCGGAATTTGGAGGATGGAATGGAAAGCAATATTCAGGAGTCTGCTATTTTAGTAGAAAAAGAAGCTGGGTTGGAAGATACAAGTAGTGAGTTTACGCTAAATTATGGGGTAGAGGACACACCGGATTTTATGACGACAACGGTTTTAGGATTTCAAAACGTTGTGACTGCTTTTGGTGGGCTTGTGGCAGTGCCATTGGTCATCGCTGGTATGGCAGGTTTTGGAGTTGCAGATACGGCTTATCTTGTAAGTGCTGCGTTACTAGTATCAGGAATTGTCTCGATTATTCAATCTAAAGGCTTTGGACCAAAATCTTTCCGAGTGGGGGCAGGAATGCCAACCATTATGGGAACTGACTTTGCTTTCGTTGCACCGGCCGCTGCTGTTATTTCAACAGGTGGAATCGCTGCTTACTTTGGTGGTACGATGTTGGCCTCCTTATTAGAATTTGGCTTAAGTTACTTTATTAAACCATTGATGAAATATTTCCCGCCAGTGGTAACAGGATCTGTTATTGCGTTGATGGGAATGACTCTAATGTCCGTTGCGATGGACTGGGCTGCAGGTGGAGTTGGTGCTGCGGATTACGGTTCACCGAGAAACCTTGCGATTACAGCTTTTGTATTTGTACTAATCGCTGTGATTAACCACTATGCTGGTAAAAAGTTCTCACCTCTAGCTGTTTTGCTAGGTGCGGTCGTTGGTTATATCGTTTGTATTCCATTAGGTATGGTTGATTTCCAACAAGTTCGTGAGGCAAGTTGGTTTGCTTTACCACAAATCTTCAAATACGGAATTACCTTCAGATGGGAATATGCACTGCCATTCTTAACAGGTTACTTAGTGACAATTATTGAAACAGTGGGTGTCATGCAAACATTGGGTCAAGTGACACAAACAGACATTAAAGACGAAGACATCGCTGCAGGTGTTCGTGCTGATGCAGTAGGATCATGGATTGGGCCAATTTTTGGTTCAGGACCAGCTGCAACATTCAGTCAAAACGCAGGTTTAATTCCAATGACAAAAAATGCGTCTCGTAAAGTGGCAATTGCTGCTGGATTCATTATGATTTTGATGGGACTTCTACCAAAATTTGCAACAATCGTTTCAATTATGCCACTACCAGTTTTAGGTGGCGCAGGGCTTCTGATGTTCGGTAACGTTGCTGCAGCAGGAATTCAATCCTTATCTCGCGTGAAATTTAACAACCGTAACATGATTATCGTGGCATCATCTCTAGCAGTTGGTTTAGGTGTTGCTTTCCGTCCAGAAATTACAGCAGGTCTACCAGGCTTCCTAAGTGGACTTTTCTCATCAGGAATCTCAGCAGGTACAATCGTTGCCTTGTTGATGAACATCATTTTGAAAGAACAAGAAGAAACAGTTAGTGTGCCTGCAACAGCAGAGCAAGCTGCTTAATTAGATAAGAAAAAACCTTCCAAATTTTTGGAAGGTTTTTTTGTATGAAAGAAATTAATTTTCCCAATTCGTTATTAACTCATCATATAACGCTTTTGTATCTTCTTCTGTTAGTTGATTGAAAATAATCCAGCGCGGATTGTTGCCTTCTATTAATAAGATATCAACGTGGTAAGAATGATCAGTTGAGAAGTCATATAGTCTTGCTGGGCCATAGCCATCCATATTAAAGTAACCGAATCTTTTTTCAAAGCCGCCAAAGCCGTTTGTTCGAATGCCTTCTAAAGGTTCCTGGCTAAGTTCGATGGATTCAATTTGGTCGTAGTCGATTTCGACTCCGTATATTGGGGCGTGGACTTCGAAGGAATCGGCTTCAACAGACATCTCAAATTCAGATATTGAGAACATCACAATCGCGAATCCAACTAGGCTAATGGTTAAAAGGTATGTGAAACCCATAATAATTTTACCGGCCGGTTTTGCGATATTAATGGTGACGCCCATTCCGATTCGTTTTGGTACGAAGAGGCGGGTGTCAGCCGAGTCATAGTAAGCTCCCCATTTATATTTCGCTTTTGATTCTGTGATACTCAAGTCGTCTTCATTGAAGAAATCTTTGTGTAAAGACTGGTTTTTTCGAGTCACATTTATCATAATTCCGATCGAAGTTACCATAAATGCAAGCAGTAGGCCAATGAATAGAAGATTGGATGGCATGTAAATCATCAAAAAGACAAAAACAATAAAGAACGTGTTCACTGCAAAAGAAAGCTGGATATAACTGACGGCATTAATGCGTTCATAATGTCGCATATAGGTTTTAGCTAGATCGCTATTTTTCGAAACAAATGGTGTTTTTGTACGAATCACCATCGGATATGACAGCGGAATTAACAACATAATTAAAGGAATAAACAAGGAAATAGCCACATTACCCCAAGAGTTATCCGCGAATAAGACGACGAAAAACGGCACGACACTCAGCAACCAACTCAACCAAA
>CAZLGI010000093.1:0-2110 GCA_964558995.1 uncultured Carnobacteriaceae bacterium
AAATTAAATGAAGAATAAGTTATACTAGGAATGACTAATTATAAAGGAGCTGATTGGGTGCCTGAAATGGATTACGAATTATATTTAGATACAGCCGTATTGGCAGGAAGAATTATGTTAGAGAGTAATGCTGAGACGTATCGGGTAGAAGAAACAGTGACCCGAATCCTTCACATGACAGATTTAGAACTAATTGATGCGTTGGCCCTAACAACAGGACTGATTGCAACTTTGGATGGGCCGAAAATGCACGCCATTACAGTAGTAAAACGGATTGCGAGTCGGACAACCAACTTAAATAAAATTACAAAAGTAAATGATGTCTCAAGACAATTTACAACTGGGAAAATCACGATTGAAGAGGCTTATGATGCCTTACAAAATATTGATGAATTACAGTATAACTATTGGCAGAGAAATATTGCCATTATCGCATTCGTTCAAGCTACGATTTTGATGTATGGTGGAAGTTTATCGGAATTCTTTTATATTATTCCAATTTCTGTTCTTGTTGCTCTTATCATTCATTTCGGAAGACGCTGGCGAATGCAGCCTTTTATTATCGATATGATTGCTAGTTTCTTTATTGCACTTGTCACGACTCTGATTACGCATCTGTCGAGCTTGCCGCTTCGAGAGGATTTAATGATTATTTCTGCCATTATGCAATTGCTCCCGGGAACCGCGATGACAAATGGTGTGAGAGATATTTTCAGAGGGGACTATATGTCTGGTGGTGCTAAGATTTTAGAAGCGCTTATGATTGGAATATTTATCGCGATTGGAATTGGTATCGGCTTAGTATTAGGGGGTAGGATTATTCAATGAGTGACTTTCTATTTAAATCAGTTACTGCTTTCGTAGCGGTGTACTTCTTCGCAATACTCCTAGACAGTCCTAAACGGGCACTTTTCCATGCTGCATTGACAGGTGGAATTGGTTGGTTCATTTACCTCGTTGTTCTAGAAGTTTCATCAAAAACGATGGCAACTTTAGTAGCGGGTATCGTCATTGCGCTCTTATCACAATATTTTGCGCGAATTCTGAAAACACCAACGACCGTTTATTTCTTGCCTGGTTTCATTCCGATCGTTCCTGGTGAGGGGATTTACCGCGCAGTATTCGCCTTTATCGAAGAAGATTATGGCACAGCGCAAGTGTACTTGAATCAGGCTTTGCTGATTGCAGGAACGATTGCTGTTGCTATTTTTGTGGTTGATACCTTTTTCAACTTGCAAAACCGTTTGAAATTTCTAAGAAGAAGGAAACAAGAAGAAGGATCGTAATGGTTTTAGCAATGGCTTTGTACTCGAGACGTAAACGAAATTTAATATAGTAATTTTAAGCTTATGATACACTTATTAAGGACTTAGAAAATGGTTATATTAATTCGCAAGCTTACTCATATGTGTCAAACTTGCTGAAAAGAGGGTAAACGATGTCTGAAAATAACAAAGAAACGCGCGTCGAACGTCATAAGAATCGCAGAGGATCTTCTTTAATAGTGAGATTAGTTTTTGGATTGCTTGTTCTTATTTTACTTATTTTTGTTTTAGAGTTCTTTATCGGAGATTCAAATGAGAATCCTGACCTAGACTCAATGGCTGAAAATTCGAACGGTTCGTCGATGATTACGCAGAGTGATGAATCAAGTGAAGTAGGGGATAATGATGAATCCGATGTAAGTAGTGATTCGGATGTTCCGGACGCTTCGGGTGCTTCGGATGAAGAGCCGGCTAACACCGATTACGCTGTCCAAGAAGTCGAGACAGACGATCCAAACGTTATTCGTGCCTTCGTAGGAGAATGGCCATCGATTGGAACGGAGCAAGGAGAACCACACGTAACAAATTATGAAACGGCAAGTGCTGACCGACTTGAAATAAAGGCGGCAACAGCTTTAGCGTTAGGAATTCCAGAAAGCGAAATTATTGAAAATTGGATTGGTAATAACGGTGAGCAAAAAGTAACCGCAACAATTACCGAAAGGGCAACTGGAACGATTTATAAAGTCTATCATACTTGGGTACCTGGCACAGGCTGGCAACCAACACGTTACGAAGAACTCCGCGAGATTATTAGATAATATAAAAAAGCATTTTGAGTGAAT
>CAZLGI010000093.1:2210-6372 GCA_964558995.1 uncultured Carnobacteriaceae bacterium
AAATTTGTCCTTACTCTTCCGATTAAGGACAAATCATCAATCCCTAAACTCAAGCCAAAAGGAAAAAAGAGGGATTTCGAAATAACCCCATTACTGCTCAGCATCATACTGAATTTCCATCGCTTTCATCTCTTGGAATGTGACTGGGTCAATTGTTTTTACAGCTAAGAATAAATTGAAGTCATCACGTGCATCATGGTCGGCTGCATCCCAGATAGCGAATTCTGCCTCTTCTTTTTCATCCCAATTTAAGTCGTCTTGAAAAACGAACATCCCATCTCGCCACTCGCGGTAGGCTTCGTATTGTGCTTCTCTCATTTGTATCACCTTTCATTATTGAAGAATATAGACCATTTCATTTGTTCGTTTATCAAAATCAACTGCTCCTCGCATAAAGCCTGCTTTTTCAAGCGCGTGGTAGGCAGAGCCGTTTCCTATTGTAACAAAGGCCTCAATTCGGTTGAAGTAAGTTAAGCTTTCGGCAAATAAAATAAGTTCACGTAAAGCTTGCGTGCCGAATCCTTTTGCCTGTGACCGATAATCAATCATAAAATCACTTAGTCTGATAATTTTCGTATCAGCATTTAACTTAATCACTAGAAATCCGATGGCCTTATTTTCCAACTCAATCGCAAGCGGAATAGTCGTTTCCGGCGTAACATAGGCAAAGGCAAGACACTCGGCAAAAGGCCTAACATCATCCTTTTGCCATTGTTCCACCTCTAAAGCTAAACAGTCATTTATATTTTCAATGGATAGATTAGTTAATTTTAGCAAAGGAAATCTCCTTTCAAAAAACACTAATATCATTATAGATGAGATGACGAGAAAAGTCAGCGAGAACATGCTATTATTGAGGTAGTATTTAGATGAGGAGGTAGTGGGTTTGGATGCATCTTCCAGAAGAAAAGAAATTCTAACAACCTTAAAAGAACAATCAAAAGCAGTCAGCGCACGGAAATTAGCTGGGCACTTCAATGTCAGCAGACAAGTCATCGTGGGCGATGTTGCTTTGCTACGTGCGGCTGGAGAAGATATTATCGCGACACCTAGAGGGTATATTTTCAACAAACAGAATTCAGTTGAGGAACAACACTTTAGCGGAAAAATTGTCTGTCAACACACCAACACGCAAGCCGAGGAAGAATTACAAATCATTGTCGATAATGGTGGAGAGGTCGTGGATGTAGAAATCGAACATTCGTTTTATGGAACGATTTCTGCACACTTAGAAATAAAATCACGTTATGACTTAGCGGATTTTTTGAAAGAAATGAAAGAAAACGAAGCAAAAATGCTATCTTCATTGACGGATGGGGTTCACTTGCACACAATAAAATGTGCGGATCAGGAAACCTTTGAACGCATAAAAAATCAATTACTAGCGGCTGGAATTTTGTATGGGGAAACATAACTTGACTTATTCTGAAACTGTTTTATAATTAAACCTTGTCAGGTGTCTTGACACCTAGCAAGACTACGTAAGTAGAAAGGTCGATTATAAATGAGAAACAGACAACATACACGTACCATTACGATTGCAGCACTATTAGTAGCAGTCGGGATTTTAATACCAATGATTTCGCCCTTAAAAATCATCTTGGAACCAGCTTCTTTTACCTTAGCAAGTCACGTGGCGACTTTTATAGCCATGTTTATTTCACCATTCGTTGCCGTAGCGGTCGCATTCGGAACAGCAGTAGGCTTTTTATTAGGCGGCTTTCCAATCGTTATCAGTTTACGAGCAGCAACACATATGATATTTTCCTTCGTAGGAGCAAAATATTTAGCGAAGCATCCGAACTTATTTCAAGAAAAAAATAAAGTCTGGTTATTCAGCCTTACGATTGGCCTTTTACACGCGATTTGTGAAATCATCGTTGTTTCAATCTTTTATTTCGCTGGAAACCTTTCTGCCGATTACTACGATCAAGGTTTATTGATATCTGTAATGGGACTTGTCGGTGTTGGAACAGTGATTCATAGTATGGTTGATTTCTGGCTCGCTCAAAAAGTTTGGAAGGCTTTGCCGAACAAATAACTTAAGATTCAATTAATACGACTCAAGTATGAGGAATTATGTTGCCGTTTGATTTAAACTGAGATTATCAACAGGGAGGGTCAAAAGATATGAAAAAAATGAAAAAAGCTTTGGCTATGTTAACCATTACTATGACAGTAGGGGCGGCATCAATACTTGCACCTTTTTCTGCGTCTGCTAGTTCGAACGGCATTGACACAACTGTCATCAATGAAAAATGGGGCAAACCGACATTCGTTTACGGTGGTGGTTTAAGTGAAGCCCAAGTAGCAGAAACAGCTGAGCTATTAGACATTGAAAATAGAGATAATGTAAATAGTATGCCAGTAACAGGCGAGGACTTAGAACGCTATTTGAGTGAGGGAGAAGGGGACACCTCTTCAATGATCTCATCTGTTCTTGTGCAAAAACAAGATGCTGATTCAGGAGTAGAAGTCATTGTTAAAACACCAGAAAATATTACGCAAATTACGTCAGATCAATATGCCAACGCCGCAATTACGGCAGGTGTAACGGACGCACAAATTATTGTTGCTAGTGTTTCTCGTGTGACAGGTGAGAGTGCGTTGACTGGAATTTACAAAGCCTTTGACGCAAACGGTGAGAACCTAGATCAAGACCGTATGGAAGTTGCTCAAGAAGAACTTGAAACAACCAATGAAATCGCACAAGAAAACGCAGACGTCGAAGGTTTTGATGCGTCTCGTTTAGACCAAGCAATTATTGAAATTAAGCAATCCTTAGCTGATTTGAAAGAAAAGCAAGGTGAGCTAGCGACAAGAGAAGATATCGAACGAATTATTCAAGAAGCTTTGGCGAATTTTGAACTGGAAAATGTCGTGAGTCAAGAGCAAATCGATCGTTTGCTACAACTATTTGAAAAGTACCAGCAAACATCAGCGATTGATTCCGCGCAAGTAAAAGAACAATTGACTGATTTAGCTAATACTGTTCAAGATAAAGTGTCTGATTTAATCGGCCGTGCAGAAGAAAGTGGTTGGTTAGACAAAATCGGAAACTTCTTTAGTGAAATTTGGCAATCAATCTTAAACTTGTTCAATTAAAAAAAAGCTCCAACCCTGTAAAAAAAAGGGTTGGAGCTTTTTCTATTAAGCAAAAACCACTTGCGCTAACTGCATCATAAGTGGAATGGTTATGATTGAAAAGACCGATGAGAGAACGACGAGTCGAGCTCCATATTCATAATCGCCACCGAATAGTCGGCCTAGAATGGCTGTGTTAACTGCACTTGGCGCAACTGCAGCGATTGTTAAAACAAGTTCGACTTCTAGGTTATTAATTGGTAGTAGATAAATGATTAAGATTGCAATAAGTGGCGTCACAACTAGACGCATAATAACTGCCTTATAAGATGAAATCTTGGTGAAAATCTCTGCGAAATTACTATTTGCGATATAACTACCAATAATAATCATCGCTAGTGACGTGTTCAGGCTAGCCAAACTTCCAACCGTATTCCAAACAAAATTTGGTAATGGGACTTGGGTAATATAAATCGTCAAACCAATTAGAGCACCAATCATTCCAGGATTAGCAAAAGCTTTTTTCAAAGTCATTGCTTGTCTGTCACCGGAAATTAATGCACGTCCATAAGTCCACTGCATAATATTATTACACATGATAAAGGCAGTCATAAAGAATACGCCTTCAACACCAAGGATGGCAATAACAATCGGAATGCCAAAAAATCCAGAGTTGGGGAAAGTGGTGGCATACTTGTCGATCCGTTCTTCCTTCTTAAAAACGAACTCATTTATAATGACACGACTGAAAATCGTTAAAATGCCCCCAATAAGAGCTAAACCGAATAACTGTAACCGCTCAAAATCGAAGGCGGCATTAAAAGAATTAATCATTGCTGCTGGCATAACGTACATGGACAAGATTTTAGAAATTTGTTTTGTACCTTCACCATCAATCACTTTCGCTTTTACTAAAAGGAAACCAAAAACAATTAAAGCAAACATCATCATCATTTGCTCCAATATAATTGAAAACATACTCATTATGCATAATTCCTTTCCTAATTAGACTAAAATTCCACCTTTTTATGATGTATAAAACTTGTTATAATTAAAACAAAAATAGATATAAATGATA
>CAZLGI010000094.1:0-6313 GCA_964558995.1 uncultured Carnobacteriaceae bacterium
ACTTAACGAACCAATGACATCCATAAATTTAGGATATAAATAAGCTTGAGGTAAACGCGCGCCGACTTGTGACATAGTATAAGCAGCCCATGCATTGGCACGTCCCCAATAGAAGCCAGATAGATTTCCTTGAGCTGTATGGTCGTATCCATGATAAAACAAGCCAGTTTTTCGGTCTTGCAAGTATTCGATATGCCAATAGTATTGGTTCAACGCATCATCAATTAATTCCTCATCCTTATTGATCACAGCTACTCTCAACATAAAAAATGCTGCCATAAACAAAGTGTCTGCCCAAGCTTGTTCAGGAAAATCATTCCCCGGTGATACCGTGTGTTGTAAGACCCCATCGCCAAAGCGAAGCGCTTCATGTTGTAGGTAAGCAATTTTACTCATCACTAAATCCCAGTACTTTTCGTCACCTGTCGCTTCATATAAGGTGATTAAACAATGTCCCATTGCACATTTGTTGACATCCCAATTTCGATTAAGGTCTAACTCAATCAGTTCCTCGATCCGTAACTTCAGTGGTTCAATGTAACTTTCATTTTTTAACACGTCATATGCTCTGCAAATCCCATAATAGGCGACTCCTGCTTCCCAATCCCAGTTTAGGTCCATTTGCATCGTACGATTAATTATTTTTTCTATTATAGAAACAGTTTCTTCACGATTTAATCGAATTTCACTCATGTTTGACCTCCATCTATCTGAAAAAAGAAAAACCCGCTCGTTCATAAAAGATTATGACATAGCGGGTTGCTTATTCTTAAATGACAGTTATTATTCAACCTCGATTAATTTTGTAGAATTACCATCTTTATAAGCTTGAAGACGTTCTTCGACAATCTCTTTATAGCCAGCATCTGCGAATTCTTGTGCATACTCTTCGTATAAACTTTCAAAATCACTTGGATCAGCCATAACTAATTTGTCACGTAATTCTTTATATGTTTCAGTTAACGTACCTGTATACTCTGACTCTGCTTTAATCGGAACTGTAAATGTTGGGAAGTTAACGGCATAGCCTTCTTTCCCAAGTTCAATTTTGCGTTCAGTATGACTTAAAATTTCCGAAGTAAAGTCTTGTGGATGCCCTTTAGGTGTAAGTGCGTTAATTTGTTGTTCTAAGTCACCAACGACACGAGCTGCAGTCACAATACTCCAGTAGTCAATACCATTGTTATAGCCTTGTTTCTTGTCTCCGTCGTAATCAACGACACTCTCAGGTAGAGATGTCTCACTATTAATTGTATAGTTTTCTCCTTCAATACCCCATTGCAAAGTCTCAAGAACTTCTTCGTCTGCCATCCAATCCATATACTTCCATGCAGCTAAGATTTCTTCATCCGTTGCCGTTGAAGAGAAGCCAACAATGATACCAAATGGATTATCCGCCATGTATATTGCAGAAGTTCCACCCGCTTCATCGTTTTCTGCTGGAGGGACAATTCCTAATTCAGCATCTGGATTCTCATCATAAAATGATTTTAACCAATCCATTGAGTTTGAAATATATGAGCCATAGACAAATGTTTCGCCATTAGCAAATTTAGCTTGAGCAGTTGCGTCATCATTCAAGTAATACTCAGGGTCTGTAATCCCTAAATCATATTTTTCATTTTCACGTTCTAAGAGTTCTTTGTTTGGCTGGTATCCTAAAGATGGAAGAACTCCTGACAAATGACTTGCCCATTCCTCTTCGTTCAATGGATAATCCATGAATCCCCAAGGTAAATCTGCCCCTTGAGCTGGAATCATTGTTCCGCCAGCAGGATGATCACTAATACCTGCCTCTTGAATTTTCAGCATCGCATCTTTCCAGTCAGCGTAAGCTGCTGGATATTCATCGTAGCCCACTTCTGCTAACCAGTCTTTACGATAAAACTGTTGAAAGTTAAAACCATTAGACCAATTTGGTCGATTTCCTAAAACAAAATAAGTCTCATCATTCATCGTTGAGTATTGCGTTAAGCCTGCCTCATCCATTTGTGCGAAATAGTTTGGCGCTACTTCCTTAAATTCGTCCATATCAAAATTAGCTAAGTAACCTTCATTCGCCCACTGGGATAATTTAGGATAGTCGTATTCCATCAAAATGGTTGGTAAATCTTGAGACGACGCTAACAACGCATAGTCTGTCATAACATCTGAACGAGTAATTGGAACATATTCAACGATAATATTATTTGGATCACCAAAGTTCTCTTGAACATAATCCGTCCAATAGTTATCACTCACGTCTGGAACACCTTCAACCCCACGGTCATAAACTGGAACCTTTAACGTGACTTGTTCTGAAGATGGTGTCGAACCACCCGATCCAGAACCATCAACACTTGCAGAGCTATCGTTGCCTCCTCCATCGTTCGAACATGCGGCTAGCAATAAGAGTGCACTACTTGTTAATATGAAACCTGTTAGTTTTTTCCTCATAATAATCAACCCTCCATTTTTTATCTTGTTCATACCTTTCCTACCCTTTTACTGCACCAATCATCACTCCTTTAACAAAATATTTTTGTAAGAAAGGATATATAATGATTATTGGTATTGTCACGAACATAATGGCTGCAGCTTGTAAAACTTCCGGCGTACTCTGAACGGCTGCTGCTTCGGATAATGACGTTGTTTGTGCTTCTGTAGCAGAAGAAACCATTTGATAAAGTTTATATTGAACCATTTTCAACTTTTCATCACGAATGAAGTACATGTTATCTGCATAAGAGTTCCATCTACCCACAGCGAAGAACAAGGACAAGGTTGCCATAATTGGTTTAGAAAGGGGTAGCGCAATTCTGATTAAAATTTGAAAATTCGTTGCACCGTCTAATACTGCAGATTCTTCTAAACTTTCTGGCATGTTTGCCCGAAAATAAGTTTTCATAATCAGCATGTTATAAGCTGAATAAACCAGTGGTAAAATCAGCACCCATACGGTATTTAAGATGTTTAATTGCTGATAAAGTAAATATTGCGGAATCAATCCCGCTGAAAAATACATTGGGAACATAAATAGGAAGGTTAATATCCTTCTTCCTTTTAAGCGCTTCTTAGATAGCGGATAAGCAGCACAAATTGTGATTGCCATACCCAACGCAGTAAAAATCAACGTCACAATAACACTGTAAATAATCGAGTAAACCATTGATCCATCTTTAATAATTGAAATATACGCATCAAAGTTTATCCCTTTTGGAAGTAAAAAGATGTTACGTGCTAAAACCTCTGTATTAGAAGAAATCGATTTAGCAGCTGTATGAACAAAAGGTAAAATACATGTTAAACAAAGTAATAATAGGATGATAGCCATGACGATATCGGTTAATCCTACTTTTTCCATCGCATTTGAGCCTAATTTGTTATTCTTAGATTTTTTAGATGTATTAGCAACCATTAGAGCAGACCATCCTCTCCTATTTTCTTAGCAACACGGTCAGAAATTAGCACAAGCGCTAATCCAACAAGTGACTGGAATAAACCAACGGCAGTTGCTTCACTGAACTTACCGTTTCCAAGACCTTTTTCAAAAATATAAACCGCTAATTGATATTGGTAATCCCTGACTTGTGAGTTTCCAAATGCGGTCAGCCGTTCAAGGTTACTTCCCATCACTCTGCCTAGATTCATAATTAACAAGGTTACAATTGTGCCACGAATACCTGGAAGAGTGACATGCCAGACTCGCTTCCAACGACTAGCACCGTCGATCATCGCTGCTTCATAGAGCTCTGGACTGATACTAGTCATTGCGGCAAGATAGATAATTGTCCCCCAGCCCATTGACTGCCAGACCCCAATTGCTAAATAAGTGATGGCCCAGTGAGTTGGTTCGTTTAAGAAAGGAATCCCTTTCTCAATCAGACCCAAATTGACTAAAATGATATTAATAAGGCCTGAACTTGGCTTGAATAAAATATAGGCAATACTCCCGACAACCGCCCACGATAGAAAGTGAGGTAAGTAGAGGACGGTTTGGCTGATTCGCTTAAACCGTTTTAAGCGAAGTTCGTTAAGCATCAAGGCTAAGGCAATTGGAACAAGCGACCCTGATAGTAAATCAAGTATGTTAAAAACAATTGAATTTCGTAATGCACGAATGAAATCTCGATCTTTGAAAATTTTAGCGAAAACATCGAAACCGACCCATTCACTGTCGTCAAATCCTCTGATTGGGTTAAAATCCATAAAGGCCATCCGTAATCCCGGGAAACTCGCATAGTTAAAAATGACAATAAATAGGAAAGGTATAATTAACAATGCATATAATTGCCAATCTCTTTTTAATGCGACACCCCATGATACATTGGCTGCTAAGCCAATTTTCGCTTTTTTCTTTTTCCGATTATTCTTCAATCTAAACCACCCCTTGAAATAAATATATTCTACTGCTGGTTTATTCTAATTCGGTTCCAATCTTTTCTTTCGTTTTTAGCATGTTGTTAAAGATCCGATTAAAAATTCTAGCGTTTAGTATAATGGTTAAGGCGAATCCAATAAAGAAATAGCCATAAACAACTAACAGGTACTGTGCTGGATACCAACGATACGCTATAAAGATTGGACCTAAATTAATAAGTGTGAAAAGAATCGTATAAGGGAAATAACCAATAGACAAAAGTAATACGTTTTTTGCTTGAACATACAGTGAGTTTTCGAACTTACTAATGATTGGGAATATATAAAGTAAGAAAATCAACGTCAACACTAAAAATAGTACGGTCATTATATTAACAATTGGAGAAATACCCGTTGTCTGATCAAGAATGGTCATATTCCAAAACAAAATCAAAATAATACTTAAGAGAAAACACCAGGCAGCCGTTGCTTGTTTGAAGTTTTCTTTAAAGCTCCTAAAATAAGTTTTGTATACTGAACTCTCGTCTTTTCTGACCATTTGAAACCCCACAGAGTAGAGAGCGGTTACATTCGCGCCGATCGTGATAATTGGAATTGACATGATTAGGAAAATAGCATTTAATATCAAAAAGTCAAAAACAACGGTCATGATACGATTAACCTTATTATCATACTTAAACATTATCTCACCACCTCGTAAAGAATACGCTTACAAACACACTTAAAAAAATGTGTTCTGATATCCTTATAAGAAATATACCATAGCCACCTTTACATAAAAATGGAACAACCATATATTTTTTGTACAAATTAAACATTTTGTGATATTCTGAATTTATTAAAGGGGTGAGGTAAGTTGTTGGAATTAACAAACTTTCAATTACAACACTATATTTGTCGTGATTGTTCGAATGGATGGCATCTAGATGAGCATGTTTTTCCAATTCATAGTCTATCTTTATTGTTACGTGGATCCATGGAATACAAGATTAATCAGCAATCTTATTCAGTAAAACGCGGCGATTTAGTCTATTCTGCTGCAGGAAGTACACGTGAAGCTGTACCCTCAAGTGATTGTATCTTTATCGCGATTGACTTTGTATCACAAAATGGGTTCCTTAATCTATCACCCGTAACGTCCATTTCCTTATCTAATCGAGTGATTGAATTAATAAATGATCTTGAATTTTCTTGGCTACAACTTACTGAACATGACACGGTTAAAGCACATTTATTGTTTTTAGAGTTGCTCTATGAACTCCGTTACAACAAAGCTGATGCGACGTCTAACCGCCATGTTCAAGATATGAAACGCTATATTTCTCAAAACTATTTTGAGAGATTAACAGTTAAAAAGATTGCTGCTGAAATGCAAATAAATCCAGTTTATTGTGGTGCCCTTTTCAAACAAGAAGAAGGTAAAACGATTCTCGAGTACTTAAATCATATCCGTATCAGTCATGCTTGCAGCCTACTTAAAGAAGGCTCTTATAATATTACTCAAATATCTGAATTGTGTGGTTACAAAGATGTCTATTACTTTAGTAAAACCTTTAAAAAATTTATGAAGGTCTCTCCAAAAAAATATTGGCAGAAAAACCGCTATCTCACTAATTAATTCCCACATATTCCAAAGATTTCCCATTTATTGTTATTCGATAACAATGCTTTCCCTGTATTAATCACATTATTTTTGTTTGATAGTGTATCTTAACAAATATTTCTTTGTCAATATTAAACTTTTATTAGAAGATTCAAATTAAAGTCTTCGTTTTTGTTAAATGGCTGAATCCTTTTTGTCATGATACACAATCAAATCTGAGTTAAATAGATAAACCTTAAATATACCTGTTGATTTTGACGCTTTTTATTGTGGTAAGGAAATCCCCTCTTGGCTTATGATATGCTCCCTATAAAGTAGACAGAGAAATAATAAAAACTCTGAATACTTTAT
>CAZLGI010000095.1:0-2823 GCA_964558995.1 uncultured Carnobacteriaceae bacterium
AATATAGTATCGTCCATCTACCTTTACAATGCTTGGATCCGGGTTAAAACCTGGTAAAATAGGGTTTTTAATTTTATTTAACAATTTTACACGCTCCAATTTAATCATTCAGTCTGTTTATGTTTGGGTGATTTCCAAAAGAAACTTAGATAAGCAGCTATAAAGAATAAAAAGGCAATTGGAAATCCTAACCCCTGTGTGCCAACGAGTTGAAGGATCGCCGTTAGAATATATAACGTTCCTGCAATCTTTGGTCGGCCATTTTTATAAATAAACACTGTTGCTAAAACAAGGGTAATCGTCATAAAGAATAAGAATATTCCCATCCATGCTGCAGCTTGTCTTAATAACTCAAAAGCTTCAGATACATTTGAAAATGCATCGTTTTCTGGTAACAAAGGATAAATGCCGGATTCAAATGCTTGAACATTCTCCATGTTAAATATTACAACAGAGAATAGTCCAAATATTAGGAGTGACAGACCTCCGCCTACTAAACCTATAATCACTTCTGCTTTTCGAATCACATGATCATTCCTTTTTCTCATAAAATTTTTCTGTAAATACATCTACTGGTTTTAAGATTTCTAAGTTGCTCTCTCGGCCAGCAGCTCCCCATACATTAGAGTAGTCTTTAGAAAAATTGGTCTGTTCTGTATGGATTTCAATAAACTCAGCTGTATATTGATTCGCTTTATTATTCCAATCGTGCCAGCGATTTATTTGGATATTGTCGGTCATTTTACAGTATTGAAAACGAACTTTCGCATAAGGACGCCAAGGCCTACCTAAGTAGCTTGCGGTCGCATCTGGTTCAGATACAATATCGCATTCATGGAAGATAAAGCCATATGGTTTTCCTTTAGGCGTATTCGCTGCTGTAATATAGCCCGGGTGCCCATTTTTTCGAGTTTTGTTGATTAACGTACAGTTCTCAAAATAAGCAGTTGCCCCTCCAAATATATAATCCACCGTTCCTTCAATCGTACAGTTTAAGTAGTACTGACGATATTGTTCATGAATTGGTCGATTGACTAAAAAATCTGTACCGTCTTTTTGCTTGTCTGGTAGACACGATGTAAACAACGTATCTTGACTCCCTTTAAACCGGCAATTTGTAAACGAGCTTAAATCACAGTTCGCATATAATGCAATCGCTTGGCCCACATCTTCACCATGACCGGCTGTGTTTTCAATTGTTATATTCTCTAAATGAACATTACTACCATCTAAATAGAGTGTTGCCGTAGCAAATGTTCCAATTTCATCGCCTCGTTGGTCCTTTTGTTTTGCATAAGCACCATTTGAAATAACCACGTTGCCTATACCAATCAGTTTGATATTTGAACGACGTATCGTCACTTGCTCATTATAGATTCCTTCTAGAATGGATAAGACGATTGGCTCTTCGTTACTCATTTCAGCCTCGACGTAAGTAATCGCCTCTTGAATGGTTTGGAAATCACAAAACGCTTTTTTTCCTATCTGCATCTACTCACCCATTTATAAATGTTCTGTTAAAAATGCTTTCCACTCAGATCGCATATGACCGGTTTCCATATGACCACCCGTTGTTACCACTTGTTTGAAATGATTAGGATAACCCGCGTCCGCATACACTTTATTTAAGTGCTTTTCGAGTTTCTTCACTCCAGATGGCGGACAGTTCATATCATATCGGCCCACTAGCGAAAGCCGTTTACGAGGTGCGATTAGCTCTTGTACCTCTGGTGTTGTAAAATGCTTTAATATCGATGGCACATAAAAGTAAAAGTTGTGTTTATCGAGAAGGCGATCATCAATCAGAGTTTCTAAATCTACTTGACCACCGATATCTACGGATACTTTGATTCGCTCATCGACTGCTGCCAGCCACCAAGCGGTCATCCCACCCATCGACATCCCGATGTTCCCGATTCGATCACTGTCTACATCATCGCGTGTGAGAGCATAATCAATCGCATGCATGTTATCAAATAGCATCATGCCCCAAAGAACTTGCCCTTTTACAAGCATCTCTTTAAAGATTTCACTTTCCTTTTTACCACTACGTTCATTGAATCCCCAAGCATCGATAGCGAGTACCGCATACCCAAGATCTGTTAGCTCTTTCGCAAAAGAAGTTGGTTGTAGATAGTAGTTCCCTTCAATTACTTCTTTACGCCCTAAGCCATAGTTACTATCATGTGAATGATGAAATAACATTAAAGGGAGAGGTCCTTGCACATCTTTTGGCTTGATAAAATATGCGGGTACTTTCTCTTCTCCATTTAAATCTAACAGTAGTGTTTCAACTGTATACGTATCGATTGTTTCTTTCTTAATCAGAAGATGTTCAGGTTCTTTGACTACGGGACGATCCCCTAACAAAGATATAAGTTTTTCTCTAGCCAAAACTTATTCCTCCTCGTCTGTTTCTACTGAAACAATTAACTCTTCTTCTTTCTTCGTGTTTTTGCTTTCAGCATTTTCAATAATTACGTTCTCACAGTTTTCTAGATAGAATGCTGGTCCTTCGTGGTTTTCAATTGTAATATTTTTAAACGTTGAGTCTTTTACATTCCCCATGTAGAATCCTTGGTTTGTTGTTGCTTCTAAACCTGTCATCATCGCAGATACTTCTGGTGTTGCGTCATCCGCTAGTGAAATGTCAATATTATTAAATGTAATTTCACTCAAGTAGTTCTCAGCTAATCCATATAAGAAACCTGCTGATGATTGAACGTTACGTGCTGTGATATCTGAAAAGTGAATACGTCTAAATGTTGGTGTTTCATCTGTAACTGGGTACAGACAATAAGGGAAAAATGCCCCCGCATTATG
>CAZLGI010000095.1:2833-6302 GCA_964558995.1 uncultured Carnobacteriaceae bacterium
CCATACATACTTCTCTTTTCCACGAGGACCACAGAAGTAGTATAAATTCAGAATGAATGGTGAGAATACGTTATCCATTACAACGTTGCTCACTCGGATATCCTCAATCGTACCACCGCGTCCGCGACGTGATTTCAAGCGAATGCCTCGATCTGTATCTTGGAATACACAGTTACTAATTGTAACGTTTCGAATACCACCGCTCATCTCACTACCAAGTACTACTCCACCGTGACCGTGAACCATTGTACAGTTTGTAATCGTGATGTTTTCGCAGACAATTAATTCATCCGCATCTTCTGTACCTGACTTAATCGCGATGCAATCATCACCAACGTCGATATTACAATTACTAATGCGTACATTTTTACATGACTCTGGATTGATTCCGTCTGTATTTGGCGAATTCGCTGGGTTTAAAATCGAAACATTATCCACCGTTATGTCAAATGATTGGATAGGATTAATTGTCCAACTTGGCGCATCAATAATATTAATGTCTTTCAGCGTAATACGAGAAGAACGTTCGAAACTAATTAATTTCGGCCTTGGATATTTCAGCTCATCGTGACGGTTTCTAAACACATCCCACCAGTCGTGACCATTTCCATCCAACTTTCCACTACCTGAAATTGTTACGTTCTCAATATCTTCTCCATAAATACAAGACATATAAACTTCTCTAGAAGCACCTTCCCATCTGGAATCAACCACAGGATAATCTTCTTGATTCGTCGAAAATTTTAAGACGGCACCAGGCGTTAAATGTAACGTGATGTTACTATATAATCGTATAGGGCCTGTAAAAAATTCTCCTGCTGGTACTAATACAGTTCCTCCACCTGCTTCTTTTGCCGCTTCAATTGCAGCATCAATACTTTTCGTTACTAATTCGCCATTCGTTGTTGCACCATAATCTGCTATCGAATAAATTGACAATGTTATCACCTTTCTACAAGTTAATTATTTCGAACATTTTCGTATTCATACATTGCTTGGATAAATGCTCCGACTGCTTTGAAATCATTCATAATTATCGGCTCACTCATGTAGTAAGCAAACGATCCATCTCTTTCATCGTCTCCACCTAAACCGGAAACTTCACAACATTTATTTAAGTTGACCCATCCTTCTTTGGTTAACAAAACAAATTCTTCTAATATACCGTCAAATGCTTTGTCAGCTGCAGAAGCCCATTTATCATCTTTTAAAATTCCTAAACGTTCACCTTTAGCTAAAGCATATAGAAACATTGATGAACCTGATGATTCTAAGTAGTTAGGCTTACGGTCACCTTGGTCAATAATTTGATACCAAGTTCCTGACTCATCTTGTAAGCGAACCACACCTTCTAATGTATCTGTGAAAATCCACTCTAGTTTTTCTCTGTCTTCATGATCTTCTGGTAGCATTTCAAGGACATCAATTAATCCCATTAAATACCATCCAATTGAACGGGACCAGTAATGTCTTGATAATCCTGTTTCAGGATCTCCCCAAGGTTGTACTTTTTTCTCATCCCATGCATGATGACGTAATTGTGTTTCTTCATCGCGTGTATATTTATCTGCTAAAACAAATTGTTTTGTGATATCCGACGCATCGCCATCTTCAAACATTTGCTTATACTCTAAATAAAATGGAGAACCCATATATAATCCATCCAACCAAATTTGATACGGATAAATTTCTTTATGCCAAAAAGCACCTTCTGATGTTCTAGGATGTTCAGCTAACTGCTCTCTTAAACGATCTGCCGCTAATTTGTAGCGCTCTTCTTTCGTTTCTTCATATAAGAACAATAAAACTTTACCATTATTAATGTAGTCGATATTGTATTTCTTTTTATCATACATTTTAATGTTACCTTCAGCGTCAATAAAATAATCCATATTTGACTTTATAAAATCAAAGTACTTTTGGTCTCCAGTTTGTTTCCAAACTTTTTCAATTCCCTTTAATACAACACCATAATCATAAGACCATTTTCCATGATATTGTTTTAGTTCATAGAGTTTTGGATAACGTTCCATGACACTATCCACCATTTTTTGTGACCAAATTACCGTTTCATTTACCATTTTTATTAAATCATCCTTATAAAATCATTGCCTCTCTTCTAAAGGATTAAAAGAGAGGAATGATTTAAATTATAGTTATTAGTTAATTGCTGCAAAAGCCGCTTCAAATTCGTCCTTGATGTCTTGACCACCTTGGTCATACCATTTTTGAACTTCAGCTTTATATTCATCTAAGTCAATTTCACCTAAAATGTATTTGTATGTCGCGTCTTCAATAATAACTGCTAACTCACTACCGTAAGTTGTGTATGTTTCAGACTCTAGCGGATATGCAGGGTTAATTAATGCAAACTCTTCGTTTTCTAAAATTAATTCATTTAAAACTTGTTCTACAGGATTGTCTGCAGCTAAGTCATAGCCAACTTCTCTAGGTCTTGAAGAAGAAAGTGGTTGAACTTCTTGTTGCCATAAGTCATCATCGATACGTACTGCAACGTTTCCGTCAATATCTGAGTGAACGCCGTCAATACCATATGTCATTAATGTGTATACTTCCACATCAATTAAATCGTTAACGAATTGTAGAACATCTCTTAATTCGTCTTCACTTTCAACTTCAGATACTGGGAATGCTAGCAATCCACCAACACCGTTGTTATCTGACCAGATTACAGGGTTACTACCATCAACACTCATTTCGTTGATTTGTAGGATTTCCATGTCATCTTGTAAACCTTCAGCCATTGTGTTTAAGTTACGTGCATCTGTTAAACTACCAATGTAAATTCCTGCGCGACCTTGAGCAAATGCTTCTTGCTGGTCACTTTTTGGAGTTACAGCAAAGTCACGGTTGATGTATCCGTTATCATAAAGATCTTTCATGTAGTCCATTCCATCAATATACTCTTGTGTATCAAATTGTGGTGTGAAAGTCCCGCCTTCTTCTTTCCACTCGTTTGGTGCACCGTGGTAAGTAGCTAACGTTTTAAATGCGCCATATTTTAAGTCCGCACGGTCCGTAAATCCAACAGTGTTGTCTTGTCCGTCTCCATCTGGATCATCTTCAGTAAACGCACGCGCTACTTCATATAATTCTTCTAGAGTTGTCGGAGCATCCATACCTAAGTTTTCTAGCCAGTCTCCACGAAGCATAATTCCGTTACGTGCTAATGGCTTTTGAAAAGGTACTCCATATAGTGAACCTTCAATCGATGCTGAAGTTCTAAATTCTTCTGACATTTCTGATAAATTATCAAACTCATCAACGAAAGGACCAATATCCCAGAACATTCCTGCTTTTAATGCGTTTCTTACAGAAGAGTTATCTAAAATTGTTAATGTAACAATATCAGCTAAGTTTCCTGATGCTAAAGCCGTCGTTAAACGTTCTTCTTTTGAAGCATCTGGAATCCAAGTAAAGTCTAATTCTGTATTTGTGTAATCTTGTA
>CAZLGI010000096.1:0-1023 GCA_964558995.1 uncultured Carnobacteriaceae bacterium
TCCTCCTATGAAAATCCGATTAAAATATAAGCTAGATAAATTACTATTATGAAATTTGACAATCCGTTATAACAGGAACATTTTATCAAATTACCTCTTTCTTATAAGGTTTATTTGATTCGTTTCTTCTGAATAGCTCGGCGGATTGTATCTAATGATTCGGTTGCGCTGTCACCCAGCTTTACCATAAGACTGACGTATAGAGCATCTAGGATCGATAGTTGTGCAATTCGTGAGGATAATGCTTCAGAACGGAAATCTGTTTCCTCTGAGACGGTATTTAAGGCTAAGTCGACATCATGATTAAGTGGTGACTCTGCGAATGCTGTAATTCCGATTGTATAGACATCATTTGCTTTTAGAATTTCCAACATATCAGTAATTTCTTTTGTATGACCTGTGTGCGATATTAAAATAGCAACGTCTCCTCTCTTTAATTGCGAAGAAGCCATCAATTGTAGATGTGATTCTACTTGGTAATTGACAGAGAGCCCAGTTCGAATAAATTTATGGTAAGCGTCCATTGCAACTGCATTTGATCCACCAAAACCGAAAAAATCAATTTTATTAGATGCTAAAATTTTCTCCACTGCTAAACTAAAGCGATTCTCATCGAGTACCTCTAATGTATCAACTAAAGTTTGAATATTAGACTGAAAAACCTTCTCAATCACAGTACCCTCATCATCGTTTTTATCAACTTTCTCATGTATATCTTTCAGATCATTATTCTGCTCCGAAGCTAAAGCGATTTTCATATCTTGGAAACCGTTATAACCCAGCCTCTTACAAAAACGAAAAACAGTTGAATCAGCCAAACCAACTTCTGTCCCCACTTGGTTAATTGTCCCGTGAATAATTTTTTCAGGTTCATTTAGAATAAAGGATGCAATTTTTTGTTCTTTTTCACTAAACGTAGGTGTTAAAGACTTAATTCTCATACGTATATTTCTGTTCTTTAAATAGTTTTCCATGCCGTTTCCTCACACCTTTTTAATAATACCTTCATTATAAAGGATTTTT
>CAZLGI010000096.1:1033-6192 GCA_964558995.1 uncultured Carnobacteriaceae bacterium
GGGGCATAGTATATGTAGATAATTTAACTTAAAAAGATTTTCATTAAAAAGGAATAATATTCCTTATTCCACTTGAAAGAAATAATATTCTTTCGTATACTTACCATAAGAAATAAAATTCCTGGAGGAATGTAAATGAAACTGGCTCTTTGCGGATTAGGAAAAATGGGTATGAACTTAGTCTTGAATTTAATGGACCATGGACATGAAGTCATAGCCTTTGACATAGATGAAGATTTAGTGAAAGAAGCAGCGTCATATGGTGCGATATCGGCTTACTCACTCGAAGAAATGGCCAAACAGTTTGATGGCCCGCGTGTTGTCTGGATGATGGTACCAGCTGGCGATATTACTGAAAACCTATTTGCTTCAATCACTCCCCTTTTAGATGAAGATGATATAGTCATTGATGGTGGGAATGCGAATTATAAAGACACTGTTCGCCGTTATGGCATGGCAAAAGAATTAGGCATTCATTATATTGATGTCGGAACGAGTGGTGGTACTGAAGGAGCTAGAAATGGTGCCTGTACGATGGTCGGTGGAGACGAAGTAACTGTTAAGAAGATTGAAAAGATATTTACAGATGTTTCGATTGCAAACGGCTACCTCTACACAGGTGAATCTGGAAGTGGTCACTTCGCTAAAATGATTCATAATGGTATCGAATACGGCATGATGCAAGCAATGGGTGAAGGTTTTGCGATTTTAGAAAAAGGCCCTTACGACTTTAACTTTGAAAAAGTTGCTCGTGTTTGGAATAACGGTTCTGTGATTCGTTCTTGGTTGATGGAATTACTTGAAAACTCATTCGCTGAAGATGCCAACTTAGATGAAATTAAAGGTGTCGTTCATGCATCTGGTGAAGGTAAATGGACTGTTGAGACTGCAATTGAATATGAAGTCCCAGCGCCTGTTATCGCCCTTTCCTTGATGGCTCGTAATCGTTCATTAGAGACGGATACATTTAGTGGAAAAGTTGTTGCATCACTGAGAAATCAATTTGGTGGTCACGCTGTTGTTACAAAAGATTAATTAAACTAAAAAAGAAAGGAATTACTACGGCTAGGTAGTGACTCCTTTCATATCTTTGTTAGAAATCGTCATCGTCATCAGCGGAAATATCACTGATTGACCATCTAACGATACCTTCTTTTCCTGTGTTTTCAATAGCATCTACTGCTTGCTCAATTGACGCACCAATCATATTTTGGTTGATGGTTTCAATAAGCATTGGTAAGTTAACGCCTGAGAACACAAATGTTTTCTCTTGTTTTTCTTTCGGTAAGCTGTTAATCGCAATCGTTGACTGGTTGAATGGTGTAGCTGAGAATAAATCTGTAAAGATGATTACACCATTTCCTTTATCAACATTTTGATGAGCGTTTAAGATTAAGTCCTTTAAGTTTGATGCATTATCTTCAGGTAGTAGATTCAACACTTCTAAGTTCTCTACATGTCCGAGGATCATATTGGCTGCATCAGCTAGGCCGTCACTCATTTTACCGTGTGTAATTAAAAGTAATCCGATCATTCATAATCCTCCTTAAATTTTATAAACCAAATTTCGTTAGTGTTTCTTTGTAACTAACTTTAGAATCTGATGGTGTTGCTTGCAAGTAAATATTTTCAACACCTAAGTCTTCATGCATTTCTTTTAATTTCAATGCGTCGTCTTTACTCATTGAAACCGTGCTTGAGACTTGTACATCTTTACCGCTATCTGTTGCTGGCATACCACCAACGTTTAGCTCAGTCATTGGGATACCATGTTTTGCTAATTCATAAAAAGTATCGATTGTTTTTGCAATTACGATACAGTTATAGTCCTTGAATTCAAATTCATCCCAATAATATTTACATTTTTCAGTAGTCATAACGATCGTTTTAAGACCGGTTCGACTTCCTGCTGTTTTGTATACATTTTTCATGAAAGAATCTCCAGCTACAACATCATCAACTACGAAAATCGAGTTAACACCTGCTCGGTTTGTTAAAGTTGTCATAACCTGTCCATGAATTAATCGTTCGTCTACTCTTGCTAAATTTATTTTGCCCATCATTGCGCTCCTTTGAATGTAATAATTATAAAATACCAATAATTGCTAAAATACCAAGTATAATTGAGACCCATAATTGTGCTTTATTCGCATTTAGTCCCTTTTTCCGATAGTAATAGTAGATTCCCATCACTAAAGCAATCGGTAGTAATCCTGGTAATGCACTATCTAGCATATTCTGTAGTATAAATGATTTTCCTGAAAGAGTAAATGCCAGACTCGTTTCAAGTGAGATAAATTCTGCAGCAATTACTCCCATCATAAACATTGCTACAATAGAAAGCAAAGCTGTAATATTTTGGTATTTTTTACTATTTAGTATATTTGCTGATTCACGGCCTTCTGTAAAGCCTAATCGAGCGTAATAGATACCAACTAGTAATTGATAGAGTAGAAACCCTATGAATGGGAACAATGCTCCCCAAGCTAGCCCGCTTTGAGCCCACGGAAGTGCAATTGCTAAGAATATATATTGAATTGTTCCTGAGTCTAGTGAGTCACCAATACCTGCTAAAGCACCCATTAGACCAGATTTAGTAACGTGAATCATCTCTTCAGACATCGTTACTTGTTCGCCATTATATTCTTGTTGTGCCTTTTTTTGTTCCATTGAAGATACAACACCAGTGATAATTCCGCCTCCAAGAGTCAATTGAGTATTGAAAAATCTTAAATGGCGTTTATAAGCAGCTTTAAGTGCATCATCATCTTTATATAACTTTCGTAAAATAGGCATTAATGCCCATAGTAATGATGGTGCCAATAGTCGGCTTATGGAATGTGGAATTTCGTTTGCGAAAAACCATCTAATGTATACCCATGTGGCATCTTTTTTTGTTATTTCTTCTGGTGCTTGTGACCATGTTTGTTTATTATCAGCCATATAGCTCACCCTCTTTCAAAAAATCAAAAGTCATCGTCGTCATCATCATCCATTACTGAAGCAGGATTTGGTTGATCTGGCGTTTTTTCTGATGACGCAAGTAAGAATATTGCAGCAAAAAGCGCTCCTAAAATAGCATACATAAACATTGATATGCCTAAAGGTCTTAAAACAACAGCTAAAATATAAGCTAAGAAAAAGAATAATAAGTATTCTAGTTTTCCAATTACATAAATTCGAGTTGCAATCCCTACAGCGATTAATCCTTTAAGAATAACTCCTAATACATGATGAATCTCTGGA
The DNA here is from genome assembly GCA_964558995.1 of uncultured Carnobacteriaceae bacterium. Taxonomy (GTDB): domain Bacteria; phylum Bacillota; class Bacilli; order Lactobacillales; family Aerococcaceae; genus Jeotgalibaca. The sequence goes on from CAZLGI010000096.1 coordinate 4,280, forward strand.
TTCTCTAAAGGAGTTAGTAAGGTTGCAAGTAATGGTGCTCCCCAAAATAGAAGTACGAATACGACTGGAACAAAAAGTATAAATGATGCAATCGTTGGGTATAACACAATTGAACGAGATACTTCGCCGTGATTTAGTTCTTCAGCAGCTTGATCAGTTCTTTTACCTAAACGGTCATTAATTGTGAAGCGATATTTATATAAATATGCTCCTAATACACTGATCGGCATCGCCAAGACAATTGCAGTTTCCGGAGAAAGTCCACCGATCAAAGCAACAGGAATCGCAATTGCAGCTCCGGTTGTCGGTTCAGAAGCCATGCTAGCTCCTGGAGAGTTTACTCCTAAATTAATTAGCAAAATTGCCGTTGCGATAATCATTGCATTCGGAACATCACCCATAATTAAACCGATAACTAAACCAGTCATTAAGGGAGAAAAACGTAAGGTTAACGTCGCGCCACCTAATAATGCGCGAGACATCACGGCTGCTATCCAAAGAGCGATAAGCAAACTTTGCCAGACACTAATAGTTTCCATTTAATCATTCCTTTTTAAGCATTTATGAAATTAACTGGACGGATTGGTGATTTACCTTGAATCACATTTTCACAATCTGTCACACATGTTTCGCCCATTCCTTCTAAACACTCCATTGTATAAGCTGCAGTATGTGGCGTCATGATGACGTTATCAAATTGTAAATAAGGGTGATTGCTTCGTCCTGGTTCTACTTCTAGAACGTCTGTTGCGAAACCAGCAATTTTGCCTTCTTTTAATGCTTCAACCATGGCAGCTTCGTCAATTAGTGCGCCACGTGCGGTATTAGAAATATAAACATCTTCTTTCATTAGTGCTAATTCTTTGGTAGAAATCATATGATAGTTATCTTCATTTAAGCTTGCGCCCATACAGATCACATCTGAATTCTTCAGTAGGTATTCCAAATTAACTGACTTGGCACCATACTTTTCAATTTCATGATGTGTGATATAAGGATCATAACCTAACACATTACAACGGAAGCCATAATTTAAGATTTCTACTACTCGACTACCAATGTTTCCAACACCAATAACTCCTACTGTTTTACCGCTTAGGCCATGTCCGACGAAATGGTTTCTGTTTTCCCATTTATCATCTAACACACTCTTATTTGCTTTGATTGTTTGACGCATCACAGCTAATAAGTTAGTAATATTATTTTCAGCAACTGCATCTCGTTCAACTAATGGTGGTACGATTGAAACAATTGTATTATGTTTTGTCGCTGCTTCGACATCGACGTTATTATAGCCAATACCATGACGAGTAATTAATTTTAAATCATCTTTGTGCTCAAAAAATTCCTCTGTAAAGAATGGTGTCACACTAGCGACAATGATGTTATAGCCTTGCAGTTTTTCTGCTAACTCTTTTCCACCAATTTCGCTATCAATTGTAAAGCGATCAACTTTACCTAAACTTTCAAGTCTTTCTAAATGTTTTGGAAAAACTTTTCCAAAACTACTTGAATTTACAATCGCAATTTTATTATCACTCATCATATAATTCCCCTTTTCATTTATTATGTCGTTACATTTATTACTATAGTACTTTGTAACCCTTTTCAAACATAGTTTTGTCCTTCTATTTAGTTTATTGATTATCATTCTGTTTGTCAATCTTAGTATTTTCTCATCAATTAAATCTTATTATTATTTTAATTCATATTTTAGAATTCTTTGTTTGTTTATTTTCAAATTAGTCAGATATCCTTATTGAGTGGAATAATAAGTCTATGTACGATGATGGTAAATTTAGTGGCACTCTCAACGGTTTTGGAATTATTGTTCTATTATAATTACGCATTGAGCAGTTAAAATCTTTTTTTATAAAATGATGATACTTAATAGAGAGTTCGATTTGTTTCAA
>CAZLGI010000097.1:0-6150 GCA_964558995.1 uncultured Carnobacteriaceae bacterium
TCAATTGCACCAGAAGAAATCAATGCATCCGCAATTTCAAGTCCTTGCTCACCTGTATCTGGTTGAGAAAGAAGTAACTCGTCCACGTCAACGCCAATCGCACGAGCATATTTGGGATCAAGAGCATGCTCTGCATCAATAAATGCTGCAACGCCGCCCAATTTCTGTGCTTCAGCAATTGCATGCAAAGCAACCGTTGTTTTACCTGATGATTCAGGTCCATAAACTTCAATAATTCTTCCACGTGGGTAACCACCAACACCTAGAGCAATGTCTAATGCTAACGAGCCACTTGGAACAGTAGAAATTTGAGTTTCGATTTTCTCGCCCATCTTCATGACGGAACCTTTTCCGTAATTACGTTCAATTTTCTTTAATGCTTCATCTAATGCTTTTTGTCTATTTTCATTTGTTTTTGCCATTTATATAGCCTCCATATTGGTTAATCCTCGAATCTCTTATCTAGCATATCTATCTTATCCTTTTCTACATAAAAAATCAAGACAAAAGTGAACAAACGTTCGCATTTATTTTTCTAGCAAAAAACGACGCAATAAATCCAGTCCCTGCTTGACACTTCGGTTACGATTTCCCTCTCGGTCACTCATGAAACGGAATTTTTTGGCAAATGATGGTTGACCTTTTGGGCTGATTCCAATCCAAACAGTGCCTACAGGATTGCCTTCTAACTCTTCTGGTCCTGCTACACCAGTGAAAGAAATAGCAATATCACTTTGAAATAGTTCACGACTTTTTTCTGCCATTGAAATCGCACAGGCTTCACTAACCATACCTTCTTCTTTTAAGATGGCTTCAGGGACGCCAAGGACATCCCTTTTGGTTGCTTCGTCATAAGCGACAATTCCACCACTAAAAACTTTACTACTGTGTGGAACGGTTACTAAATTCGCTTGGAACAGACCGCCAGTTAAACTTTCAGCGGCGCTTATTTTTAATTTCTTTTCGGTTAATAATTGTGCCACAACTTTTACTAAAGAGGATTCATTTCCTTCTGCATAAAGATAATCTCCTACCAAGGCAAGAATATCATTTGTCATCTTTTGTAAAAGTGCTTGGCATTCGGCTTCGCTTTCTCCATTAGCTGTAATTCGGAGTGAAACTTCATGGTTACCAGCATAAGCTGCGATTGTTGGATTAGTTTGATATTCAATCATATCCTGCAGACGAGTAACTAAAGAGGATTCACCGATACCAAAAAATCTAAGTGTTTTAGATAAGATAAATTGGCGATCTTCATTCACTTTAGTCTGTAAAAACGGCATGATTTCGTCAGTAAACATTTTTTTCATTTCAACGGGTGGTCCAGGAACTAATAGATAGCTCTTGTTATTTTTCTCTATAAAGGTACCGATTGCTTGGCCATTAGTGTTTTTGAAAAACCGACCATTTTGGAAATAATAAGCTTGTCTTTCATTGTTATCAGTCATTTCTCTACCTTGACCGTTAAAGTAGTGACGAATACCTTTAAGCGTTTCGTCACTTAAAATAAGTGGTTCATCAATATGAGCTCCTACCGTTTGTTTCGATATGTCATCTTGCGTTGGTCCTAAGCCACCAATGAAGATTAGTAAATCACTCCTCCCCTCTGCAATTTGGATGACCTCAGTTATTTTTCTAGGATTATCTCCTACTACTGATTGATGATACGTATTAATACCTAGTTCGCCTAGCCTCTGTGCAATGTAGGCTGCATTCGTATTAACAATTTGCCCTAATAGTAATTCTGTTCCGATTGAAATAATTTCTGCAATCATGCTAGTCACTCCTAACTATAATATTCGCAATTTGTGAGTGTTTCCGTTATTTTAAAATAAGAAAAGCGGGAATATCCCGCTTTTCTTATTCACTAAATGAATCGCTAAAGACATGTTTGTTCCTTACGAAGTAATCTATTCCAGAATACACGGTAAAGAATAGACAAACATAAAGTAAAATACTTGCCATTGGAATATTTAACCCTTCAAATGGAAGGTTATCCAAGAACAATAAAATAATTGCAAGCATTTGTGTGGCGGTCTTAACCTTTCCAGGCCAAGCAGCAGCCATCACTTCGCCATCATTAACTAATAACAAGCGTAAGCCTGTCACTGCTAATTCACGACAAATAATGACACTAACAACCCAAGAAGGCGCTAAACCTTTTCCTACAAGGACAATAAACGCTGTTGCTACTAACATTTTGTCTGCCAATGGATCAGCAAATTTACCAAAATTTGTAACAATGTTATCTCTTCTTGCAATATAACCATCTAACCAATCCGTAAAACTAGCTATCGCAAAAACAATTGTTCCAATTAGTTGTGCAAGTGGAATAGATGAATCTAGCATTTCAAAGGTCCCCCATTCAAAAGGTACTAGCATTAGCACCAAAAATAATGGAATCATAAAAATGCGTAGGATTGTAAGCTTGTTTGGTAAATTCACGTTCTTTTCTCCAATCTGTGTCTAAATTTGCTACTCAATTTCAAAAATAAATGTTTGTGTTTGGATAGTCTGGCTGTTGTCAGGATTTGGAATAGTTAAATCTTCACCAAAAACAATCGTTGTTGATGGCAGATAGCCTACTCGAACTCGAATTTCTTCTGCTCCTTCAGCAATTTCAATCTCTTGAGATGAACCTGCTGGAATGGTCGCTTCAAAAATGACCGCATCATTAACCGTTACTTGCATCCATGATGCCCCTGTATTATCTATATTCAGCATTAAGGTCGTCGGCAAAGTAAATTGGTGAAGCGTGACAGGTACAACTGCGTCGACACTCTCTCCTGCAGTAAATGTTGGTTCTTCAATTTCTACAATACTTGAGTCGGCTTGTGAAGACGAGTCCGTTATAACCTCAGATATTTGCGGCTGACTACTCGAATCGCTATTAATCAAACCCTCTGGATCATTCCGGAAAAAGAAGAAATAAGACCAAATGAGACCTAGTACAACAATAAATAGTAATACGACTAAAAAAGTTGAGAAACTACTTCTAGAAGAATAACCGTATTCAAAATTTGTATCTTTTGATGATCGTTTTAAATCTGCTCTGTTTGGAAGCTTGTCAGTATAATGTGTTGGTTGAGTAAATTCAGCAGATTCACCCTCTTCAGTGGGTAACTCTTCGAGCGAAACCTCAACAACTTCTGCGTATTGGCGAATAAATGCTTTCACGAAAAAAGGACTTGGCAATTTATCCAACTGATTCTCTTCAATCGCTATTAAATAACGTTTTTGGATTTTTGTTAGTTGCTGTAAGTCATCTAAGGTATAGCCTTTCTCAATACGTGCTTGTTTGAGTCGTTCTCCAATATAATTATTTTCTTCCATATTTGCACCACCTTACTGCTATTCAAAATATATTATAGCACAATGATAAACGATAGAAAAACAACTACTTCAACCAACCGCCACTTACCGTCAAAGCTTGGCCAGTCATATAACGACTTTCTGGATTTAACATGTGTGCCACCCAAAAACTTATTTCTTCAGGTGTCCCTAATCTGCCAATCGGAATATCATTTCGCAACGCTTCTAAATCTGTTTCTGTATAGTGTTGGTTCATATGTGTTTGAATTGCTCCTGGATTAACAGCATTAACCGTCATACCTAAAGAAGCCACTTCTTTGCTGTAGGCTCGAACAAATGCCAGTTGTGCTCCTTTTACAGTGCTGTAGAACACTTCATTACTACTTCCCATTTCGCCATAAATGGAACTAATAAAGACAATTCTGCCATCTCCATACTGGTGGATTTTATCTTGGAATGCCTGTGTGATTAAAATAGGATTTTTAACATGCATTTCCCAAAGTTGATCCATTTTTTCTGGCGTGATTTCTTGCAGAAGTCCGTATTCTGTAATTCCATGAGAAAAAACAATCGCATTTAAAGCAAAGGTTTGTTTCTTTAACTGTTCAACTGCGCCTGCTGCTTCCAGATTAACTTGAACAGGATAAAATTCTTGTTTAGGAAAACGTTGCTGAAACGAACGGACTTGGGCTTGTACTTTCTCTTGATTGGAAAAATAATGTAAATAGAGAGACCAGCCATTTTCTGCTAGTCGCTCTGCTATACTCGATCCAATATCTCCTGATGCCCCGGTAACAAGCGCTATTTTCACGCTATCTTCCCTTTCTTTGGCTTAATAATAAAACTACTCATGAATTTTTCGTTAATGTACTGTTCACCAAAGCGAGTCATATCCGCTAAGGTTAATGCTTCGATTCGTCCAATACGCTCGAACATTTCGATGCCACTGAAGTAAAGGTAGCCGTATTGATTTGAGGTATATTCAAGAGAGTTGAAAGCCTGTAATTGTTCACCGATAAAAGCACGTTTTAACAGTTCGAAATTCTCTTCAGTAAAGTCGGCATCATTCTTCCAATTTAAGAAGATGTCTTTCCACTCTTTTAAGACTTGTTCAGGTTGTTCAGTATCTGTTTCCAACAACATAAAGTGGAAACTACGATCAATGTTAAAGGTATAGCCGAAACTATCATCAATCAAGCCTTCGTCATAAAGTTTCGTGAAGTTATCTGAACCTCTCCCAAATAACAACTCCAAGAATAAAGCACCCATTAAATAATAACGGTCTGCTTCATCACCTTCTACTAGTGACGTAATCCCTTTGATACCCATACTTATTTTTGGACGCTTCACATTCATTTCAATTTCCCGATGCGGAACAAAAATATTATCTGCATCTGCTGGAACAAAACGCATGACGTGTTCTTTGTTAGGAAAGGTCTTTTTATCTTGATTCTCTCGAATCACTTCAATAATTTCATCTTGATCAAAATTACCAATAATAACTATGTTCATGTTTGATGGATGATAAAACGTATTGTAGCAAGTCTGAAGAATTTCAGCTGTAATTTGATTAACACTTTTTTCTGTTCCGGCAATATCTGTCGATAAAGGATGATTTGGATACATATTCTCTAACAAACCATAAAATTGTTTCCATTCTGGCTTGTCGGCGTACATATTAATTTCTTGAGTAATAATCCCTTTTTCCTTTTCCGTGCCTTCTTCATTGAAATGTGGACTCTGAACAAAATCAAGTAAGGTTTCAACGTTTTCAGGAATTCTGCTTGTTGCAGAAAATAGGTAACTCGTACGTGTAAATGAAGTAAAAGCATTTGCAGAAGACCCTAATTCAGCAAAGTCTTCAAAAGCATCGCGCTCTTCTCCTTCAAAAAGTTTATGTTCTAAGAAATGTGCCACGCCGTCTGGTACTTTAATCGCTTTATTTTCAAACATTGGCAAAAAATGATTATCTACTGAACCAAAATCCGCTGTCATAATGCCGTAAGTTTTTGCAAAGCCTTTTTTAGGTATTAAAATAACTTGTAAGTCGTTTTCTAACGTTTCATAATAAACGACTTCATCTAATTGAGGATAGTCTACTTTACGCATTTCTTCCCTCCACTCCTTTTAAGAAAAATACCGCTTGCAATTTCATTTGATTCGCGACTTTAATAATATCTTCTCTCGTCACGTTGTTCATTGATGAAATCCAAAAGTCATCAGCAATTTCTTGATTTGCTAGTAAATGGTTCAAATAAATTTTAGACAAACCCTTAGTTTGGTTATCGTCGGTTTGTTTGAAATGATTAATTAACATATTCTTCGTTTGTAAAATTAATTCATCCGTAAAGTCACCGGCTTGCATATCTGCCAGTTGTTTTAGAACGATTTCATTTACTCGATCTTTTTTCTTCACTTCTATTCCAGTTTGAATAATCATCGTTCCACGAATAAAATCGATATAACTAGAAGCTGAATACGCTAAACTCTCTTTTTCTCTGACATTTTGGAATAATTTTGAGTGTGGAAAAGCTCCTAATAAGCCATTAAACACCATCGCTGCAAAATAATTCTCGTCCATATAATAGGAATCAGAAGAAAAACCAAAGAGTAGTCGTCCTTGTGTGACATCGTGTTCTTCCGTAACATTTTGAACCTCATTTTTGTGTTTATGATTGACAAAAATATCTGATGACAGAGGTTCACGGTCTGAATAGTCCATTTTTCCTAAAATATCTGTAATTCGCTCGTTCTCAACATCTCCAGAAACGAAAATATCAACGGTATCTGATTGAACCATCTCTAAATAAGCTTGATACAGTGTTTCAGGTGTAATAT
>CAZLGI010000098.1:0-3274 GCA_964558995.1 uncultured Carnobacteriaceae bacterium
GAGTTGGATGCATGTGTTGCGTACAACAACGCGTAACGCTGAGCGAAAAGTTGTCAGTTATTTTCAAGAAGAAGAGTCAAATCCTTTTGTTCTTAAATTTATCAATCGTTTATCCGACTACTTTTTTGTCATTGCCCGTGTGTTGAACGTCCGCCAAGATGTAGCCGATGTTCGTTACGAGCGTAGTGAAAAAGTCTTCCATGTGTCGAAGGAAGCACGCGACGCTGAAAAAGACGCGAAATAAACATATAATTCGCGGAATGTTTTTATCCTTGTTACAATTAATGTGTTAAAGTATTTTCGTAAATAAGGAGGAAACAAGATGACCGAGCACGAAAAGGATATTATCGAAACAGAAGAACCCAAGAAAGGCTATCTTCAAGAAGATGAAAATAGCGCGATAACACCAGCCGAGCAGATTGACAATCCAAATTACAAAGCAGCAGACAAGTTACTTGATAAAGTCGCCCTCATAACTGGCGCTGACAGTGGCATCGGAGCAGCAGCGGCTGTTGCCTTTGCGAAAGAAGGCGCGAATCTCGTACTGACTGACATTGATAACGAAAAAGATGCTAAAAATACAAGAAAACTATGTGAGAAATACGGTGCGGAAGTACTCTGGTATACAGGGGACGTAGGAGACGAAGATTTCGTTAAAAAAGTTGTAAATGGTGCGATTCAGAAATTTGGACGCATTGATATCTTAGTCAACAATGCTGCCCAACAATTAGAAAAAGCATCTATTTTAGATATTAGTGCGGCACAAATAGACCGTACATTCCGAACTAATATTTTTGCGATGTTTTATTTTGTCCAAGCAGCCTTACCGCATATGCCTGATGGATCAACGATTATAAATACAACATCGATTACAGCTTATCGCGGTTCACCTGAGTTAATTGATTATGCATCAACGAAAGGTGCCATTCTCTCATTCACACGCTCACTTGCGACAAATGAAGAAATCGTTGGCAAAAACATCCGCGTTAATGCAGTGGCACCAGGACCAATTTGGACACCACTAATCAAACCAACTGTAGACCGTACAAAAGAAGAACACGGAAGCGGCCAGCCATTAGGAAGAGCGGGCGAATCATACGAATGTGCCCCAGCCTATGTCTATCTTGCGTCCGAAGACTCCAGCTACGTCACCGGCCAAACGATTCATGTAAACGGCGGCGAAGTAGTAAACGGTTAATGAAATAATTAAAACGACAAAGACGCATGCTAACCTATGCGTCTTTTTGCTGTTATTTTGTAAAAAGAGACTGTTCCTTTCTCAAATAGCAATTCACTCCCACTACTTCTTCCCACAAAAAATAACCCCTAGAGGTTCGAGCAACCTCTAGGGGTAAAACATTCAATCTAACTTTTATCCGCTATCTTAAACACATCACCTAAAGCCTCAATGACATCAGAGGCAAGCAAACTCCGAGAAGACACCTTCTCAGCAGCAATATCTCCTGCCAGACCATGAATATACACACCCAACTTGGCTGCTTCCGGTGGGGGACATCCTTGGACGAGCAACCCAGCAATTATTCCAGTTAGGACATCGCCTGTACCGCCAGTCGCCATGCCATTATTACCAGAATGATTAATATAACGATCTGAATCATAAGTCACAATTGTTCGAGTGTCTTTCATCACAAAAATTAAATCCGAATCTTGCGTGACACTATCGGCCACACCAAGTAAGTTCTCCTGAATATCCATGATAGGTCGATCGAGTAATCGCGCTAATTCTTTCAAATGAGGCGTCACAATCGATTGTGGCGGTAGAGAATTCGATAATTCATTAACACGGACACAGCTGTTGTTTCGCATCATTGGGAATGTATTATAATAATTCGCCGTCAGATTAATCGCATCCGCATCAAACACAACTGGCTTCGTGAGATAAAGTGTCACTAAATCTAATAACTTATGAGTCGCCTCGCTGGTACTAATTCCTGGCCCGATCACAACATGATCCGCTTGTTGAATTGTACGCTTAATTTTTTCTTTTTCATTTTCTTCAGAAATATTCTCTGGATCGTAAATTGTTAAAATAGCTTCTGGAAGTTGAGTTTGTAAAATCACTCGGTTGGCTTCCGGTGTCAAAATTTCGACTAAGCCAGCTCCCGTTCGGTAAGCGGCCTTTGCCGAAAGAAAAGCTGCACCACTCATATTTTTCGCGCCAGCAATAATTAACACTTTTCCAAAGGTACCTTTGTTGGAATAAGCTTGCCGTTTAGGAAGTTTACTTAAATCTGTTTTATCAAAGGTATGATAAGTTGTTTCCATCTGCTCAAGTGCTTGCTGTGGAATGCCGATATCAACAACAATTAGCTTCCCGCAATAGCTACTAGCAGGGAATAAACTTTGACCAATTTTCTCATAACTAAAGGTAACCGTGTAGTCGGCTTTGACAGCCACACCCATAACTTTTCCAGTATCTGCTGAAAGACCCGATGGCATATCAACCGCAAAAATAAGTCCTTCAAACGCATTAATCTGTGTGATTAGATCCGTATAAGGTTGTTCGAGCTCTCCGTTCAATCCAATTCCAAATAGTGCATCGACAACAGTAGTGTAATTTGAAAAGTCAACTTCTATTAAATCATCTAAAATAGTCAGATCCAACTGCTTAATAATCTCACTTTGTTGATGTGCCTCCGTACTCATCTGGGTAGGGTCGCCAGCAGAAAATAGATCGACACGATAGCCTTTATTTGCTAGGATGCGGGCAATTGCGTAACCATCCCCGCCGTTATTTCCGATGCCGCAAACTACTAGAATACTGTCTTCATCCGACGTGTGCTTCGTCATAACATCAACAAACTGGATCGCAGCGTTTTCCATTAATACTAAGGAAGGTATACCGATTACGTCTATAGTGTACTGTTCAATTGCCTTCATCTGTTTCTGGTTCACTAACTTTCTCATCTAAGACCCTCCATGTCATTCTCTACAAACCAATAAAACTGTTCATTGAAAGTATAGCATGGAGAACTTTTTTGCCAGAATGATAAGCTTTCTGAAAAAGTGCTTTAAAAAATAAAACCCCAACATCCTGAGATGTTGGGTTGAAGTGTTTGTCAAAATGGCAGTTGCAGCTCCCATTTTAATTAAGTAGGTTAGGGTGGAAAAAGACTATGTTCGTAGGTCTTAAATATATTATATAGCATGGATGTGAAGATAGGCTGAAGGTTATATAACATTTTAACTAAAATTTGATTAAAATTTATGACATAATCCGTAATATTCGTTAAACATTCTCCTTGTATTTCAA
>CAZLGI010000098.1:3284-6101 GCA_964558995.1 uncultured Carnobacteriaceae bacterium
ACTTTGCTATACTATTCGAAGCAAAGTCCTTTAAATTGATCCCGTGAGATCAGGAAGGGTACAAATTCATATTTGATACCTATAGGTCCTTTTGCGTTTTATGACAAAGAGGGGCATTTTTTGTGCCCAAAAATTAGGAGGAGTTTTAGGTATGGCGATTAATAAACAACCATTATTGTTGGATGTAGATGAGAAACCAGCATTTCTGCCAGGTTTACTACTAAGCTTTCAACACATTTTTGCAATGTTCGGTGCAACAATTCTAGTTCCCTTGATTTTAGGTCTGCCAGTTTCGGTGGCACTATTTGCAAGTGGGATTGGAACCTTGGTTTATCAACTTGCAACACAGGCGAAGGTGCCAGTTTATTTAGGTTCATCTTTTGCTTATATTACGGCGATGGCTGTCGCAATGGAACAAATGGGTGGCGATATTAGTGCAGCTCAAACGGGTATTATTTTAGTCGGTCTTGTTTATGTTATTACTGCAGGTGTTGTAAAATTAATCGGAACCGCTTGGATTGACAAATTATTACCACCAATTGTTATCGGGCCAATGATTATGGTTATTGGGTTAGGCCTAGCGTCCTCAGCAGTTGGAAACGCAGGCTTCGTACCAGACGGTGATTACCGTAATATCATTGTATCGATCGCAACATTCTTAATCACTGCTTTTGTAAACACAAAAGGTAAAGGTTTCTTCAAGATTATTCCATTCTTAATCGGAATCATCGGAGGTTATCTTGTTGCAGTTGCAATGGGAATTGTAGATTTCACGCCAGTTTTAGAAGCAAAATGGCTGGAATTCCCACAATTTAGGTTGCCATTCAACACACCTTGGTTTGATTCTTATGACTTCTACTTCGGACCAGAAGCATTGGCAATTGTACCAGTTGCTCTTGTAACGATTTCTGAGCATATCGGAGATCATACTGTGTTAGGTAAAATTACTAATCGTGAGTTCTTAAAGGATCCTGGGCTAAGCAGAACCTTGCTTGGTGATGGAGTAGCGTCTGGCGTGTCAGCTTTCCTTGGTGGACCAGCAAATACAACTTACGGTGAAAACACAGGAGTTGTTGGTATGACTCGTGTAGCTTCGGTATCAGTTATTAGAAACGCAGCATTAATTGCAATGGGCCTAAGCTTCATGGGTAAATTCACTGCTTTAATTTCCACAATTCCGAACGCTGTACTAGGTGGAATGTCCATCTTACTTTACGGAGTTATCGCAAGTAACGGACTAAAAGTTCTAATTGAAGAACGTGTTGACTTTAGTTTAATTCGTAACCTAATTATCGCAAGTTCAATGCTTGTATTAGGACTAGGTGGCGCAGTACTAGATATTGGTTTCATCACTTTATCTGGAACAGCTTTGAGTGCGATCACAGGTATCATCTTAAACTTGATTTTACCAATAGAACGTGAATACGAACCAAAAGATATGACAGAATAAAACTTAATTAAAAAAATCGACCTCCTAAGGCATAAAGCTTTAGGAGTTTTTTTGAGTTCTGCCCAACTTATCATAATTAGAGCGTTCTTTATGAGAATTCATCCGTTTTTTATAGTACAATAAAAGACGAATAGTTAATTAGAGGTAAAATAAAAAAGGGCAGGTAATAATAAATGCAAAAAGAAATGAGTATTGCGATTGACATGGATGATGTTTTAGCAGATACGACTGGAAAAGTGATTCATTTTTATAACGATTTATACAAAACCGATTATAAAATGGCTGATTTATTGACCCTAGATTTAAGAGAATCGATATCCAGCGATTTTTTTGATGTTTTACTAAAGGAATTTAACAAACCTGGTTTTGCACGAGACCTAGCATTAAAAAAATATGCAGTAGAAGTTGTAGAAGCATTGAATGAAAAATATGATGTTTATATAGCGACTGCTGCCATGGAAATCCCAGGTACTTTTACCGATAAGTATGAATGGCTAGAGGAACATTTTCCATTCTTAGATCCAAATTATTTTATTTTCTGTGGGAATAAACGAGTAGTTCAAGCCGATTACCTCATTGATGATAATATTGAGCAGCTTCACAACTTTACAGGTACAGGGATTTTGAAGACGGCTTATTTAAATAATAATAAGACTGCACCGTTTATTCGAATGGATAATTGGTTAGAGATAAGGAAACACTTTATCGATCACTATGATGAGCGGTTAATTGAGGCAAAAGAACACCGTTTGGATCGCAATAAAGCTTTATAAGCGGAAGTTTTATGTAAATACAAACAAACATTCATGGTTTCTTCATACTTGCATGTTATAATTTTAGTGAGATAAAGAAAAAGGAGGGAATATGATGCCATTTTTTTACATGGATAGTACCTACATCTTAATTATTATTGGTTTGGTGATTTCATTATTCGCCCAAGCATATGTGAAACGAACTTTTTCAAAATATAGTGATGTTAGAAACCGAAATAATTTCACAGGAACGGATGCTGCTCATTATATTCTAGAGCAGGCAGGGATTCATGATGTTTCAGTTGAACGTATTCGGGGAGAGCTAACTGACCACTATGATTCACGGAATAAAGTTCTACGTCTTTCAGATTCAACAGCAAACTCAACATCCGTTGCTGCAATTGGTGTTGCCGCTCATGAGGTTGGTCATGCGATTCAAGACCATATTGGATATTTACCATTACGTTTGCGCACAAGTTTAGTTCCAGCCGCAAATATTGGTCAAACAATTTCCATGCCAATGATTTTGATTGGTCTGATTTTGGGAAGTGGTGGAGATACTTTAATTCAATTAGGGATTATCCTATTTTCTCTAACCTTTGTTTTCCAAGTTGT
>CAZLGI010000099.1:0-6038 GCA_964558995.1 uncultured Carnobacteriaceae bacterium
GAAAAAAGAAGGTAGGCAAAAAGATGGATTATGTTTCAATGGCAAAATTAGTTCGCGAATGGGTAGATGAAGCAGGAGATAACCTACGTGAATCATTAAAAGATGCGTCAATCAAAGTTGAAGAAAAAACGAATCCAAGTGACTTAGTAACTGAAATGGATAAATCAACGGAAGCTTTCTATGTAGAAAAAATCCGCGAGCATTTTCCTGGTCACAAGATTTACGGTGAAGAAGGAACGTACGATACGATTGATAATTTAGACGGTTTTATTTGGGTGATTGATCCGATTGACGGTACATTGAACTATGTAAAACAAAAGAGTAATTTTTGTTCAATGTTAGCTCTATTTAAAGATGGAGAAGGCATTTTAGGCTTTATTAATGACGTGAATCATGATGAAGTTTATTATAGTATCAAAGATAATGGAGTCTATTGTAATGATAAACGCTTAGAACCAGTTCCAGATCACAGTCTAGAAGAAGGTTTATTAGCGATTAACACGAGAATGGCTATGGGAGAATTAGACCGTTCGAAAAAGTTAATGGATAAAGCATTAGGTGTGCGTGTGATTGGTTCAGCTGGTCTAGAAATGATTCAAGTGCTAACAAACCGTGTATCTGCGTATGTGACAAGCCCATTAAACACTTGGGACATCGCTCCTGGCTATGTGATGGCAACTGAATTAGGTATGACGGTAACACGTCGCGATGGTAGTCCAATTGATCTCATGGACCTTAACGACGTCATTGTGGCAACACCAACAGTACACAAACAAATTGTAGAAGAGTTGCGCAATTAACAACATGTTGTTTCAGTGGCAACATTTTTCTTCCCAAATAGACCAAGCCATGGTACAATAGAAAAGTTGAAAATGGCAAAAGAAAACTAACTAAATTGCAGCAAGTAAATTATGGATTCTTGGAAGTGACCCTTAGACTGTTTTAAGTAAGGGTCTTTCTTTTTGGGAAGTAAACATTTGGAGGAATATAATGAATAGAAGAAATGATATCCGTAACGTCGCGATTATCGCTCACGTTGACCATGGTAAAACAACAATGGTGGATGAATTATTAAAACAATCAGAAACATTAGATGCCCGTGTTGAGTTACAAGATCGTGTGATGGACTCAAATGATATTGAAAAAGAACGTGGCATTACGATTTTAGCTAAAAACACAGCTGTTACTTACAAAGGTAAACGTGTAAATATTATGGACACACCAGGTCACGCGGACTTCGGTGGAGAAGTAGAACGTATTATGAAAATGGTTGATGGAGTCGTTCTAATCGTAGATGCTTACGAAGGAACAATGCCTCAAACACGTTTTGTATTGAAAAAAGCTCTTGATCAAAACTTAATTCCTATTGTAGTAGTTAACAAAATCGACAAACCAACTGCACGTCCAGCAGAGGTATTAGACGAAGTACTAGAGCTGTTTATCGAACTAGGCGCAAATGATGAGCAATTAGAATTCCCAGTTGTTTATACTTCAGGTATCAATGGAACGTCAAGCTTGTCAGATGATCCAGCTGATCAAGAAGATACAATGGACTATTTGTTTGATATGATCATTGAAAACATCCCAGGACCAATTGATAATTCAGACGAGCCATTACAATTTCAAGTAGCACTACTTGATTATAATGATTTCGTAGGAAGAATTGGTATCGGTCGTGTGTTCCGTGGAAAAATAAAAGTTGGCGACCAAGTAACATTATTGAAACTTGATGGCACAGCCAAAAACTTCCGTGTGACAAAACTATTCGGTTTCTTCGGCTTAGAGCGTGTTGAAATTGAAGAAGCAAAAGCAGGGGACTTAATCGCAATTTCAGGTGTGGAAGATATCTTCGTTGGAGAAACAATTACACCAATTAATCAACAAGATGCTTTACCTGTTTTACACATTGACGAACCTACTTTACAAATGACTTTCCTAACAAACAACTCTCCATTTGCTGGTAGAGAAGGAAAGCACGTAACTTCGCGTAAAATTGAAGAGCGTCTAATGAGAGAACTTCAAACAGACGTTTCTCTACGAGTAGAAAACACAGATTCACCTGATGCATGGGTGGTTTCTGGTCGAGGTGAGTTACACCTTTCTATCTTAGTAGAAAACATGCGTCGTGAAGGTTACGAATTACAAGTTTCTCGTCCAGAAGTTATTATTAGAAGCTTTGATGGCGTGAGATCTGAACCATTCGAACGTGTACAAATCGATTCACCTGAAGAGTACATGGGATCTATTATTGAATCGTTAAGCCAACGTAAGGGCGAAATGCAAGATATGCAAAACAGTGGTAATGGCCAAATTCGTTTGATTTTCCTAGTTCCTTCACGTGGATTGATTGGTTATTCAACTGAATTCCTTTCATTAACACGTGGATACGGAATTATGTCTCATACGTTTGAAGCATACTTACCAGAATTAAAAGGAAAAATTGGTGGTCGCCATAACGGCGCGCTAGTTTCTACTGAGACTGGTAAAGCAACGACTTACGGAATCATGCAAATTGAAGACCGTGGAACAATTTTCATTGAGCCAGGTACTGAAATTTATGCAGGTATGGTTGTTGGTGAAAATGCTCGTGAAGCGGATATCGCTGTAAACATCACAAGAGCAAAACAACAGACTAACGTTCGTTCTGCTAACAAAGACCAAACGAACACAATTAAGCGTCCTCGTCATTTAACTTTAGAAGAATCTCTTGAGTTTATGGGTGAAGATGAGTATTGTGAAATTACGCCAGAAAGTATTCGTTTACGTAAACAGATCCTTGATAAAGGTGAACGTGAGAAAGTACTGAAACGTAAAAAGAAAGCTGTAGAAGAATAATAGTGATTGCTTGAGAGGTGGGGAAACCTGCCTCTTTTTTTTGCGTATCTTTAATCGTTTGACCAAGCCTTCAAGACGTAATATTTTGGTTGTCACCTTTCTTTCTTATTATATATCAAGGGTTTTTCTGTGTTATAATGAATAAGACTTCTTACTAATAATAATTAGATATAAAAAATTAAGTGACTTTGGATTTCTTGGGTTCGTATTCGAGGAATGAGTCTTATTGAATGAGGAATTATCATGAAAAAAAATGAAAAAGGTTTTATACAAACAATTAAATCTAAATTAAGTGCATTTGATTGGTTTTTATTGGTTCCGTATTTTTTATTATTAATGATCGGTATGGTTATGATTTATAGCTCGAGTAGTTATTATGCGATGGTTGAATTTGATAATTCTGAGTATTATTTTATTAGGCAAATTATTTTCACGATTCTGAGTCTGCTTAGCGTAGTTGTTGTTTCTTTTGTAAGTAACCGGCTGATAAAATCGAAAGGCTTAATTGTTTTCGCCTTAATTGTTTTGTTCCTGGCACTCTTGTACTTAATTATTTTAGGAGTGGCAACTCACGGTGCCAATGCTTGGATTTATATTGGCGGGATTAACATTCAACCGATGGAGTTTCTGAAAGTCGTGATGATTTTATATTTAGGTGTGTTTATTGCGGGGAATCAAGAGCGTCTGGCAAATATTGGCCAAGTTCCTCAAGACTTAAAAGGATGGCAAAAAGTAAAGGCAGTATTCAAACAGGCTTTTGACACAATAAAGAATCCATTTCTCTTGTTAATTTTCTTCCTAGTTTTGGTTATGTTACAGCCTGATATGGGTGGCGTCATAATCATTGGTGGAATTAGTTTCGTCATGTTCTTATTAAGTGGTATTTCCTTTAAGCTAGGTTTAGGCCTCGGGGGAGTATTGGGCGTTGTTTATGCTGCCTTTATTGAAATTGTGAAACTATTTGATGGACTTCCATTTGTACCGGCTTATATGTCACAGCGTTTCACTGCTTTCCTTGATCCTTTCCAAGATGTGAAGGATTCGTCTTTCCAACTTGTTAATTCCTTTTATGCAATCGCAAGAGGTGGTTTGACAGGGGTTGGTTTAGGGGAGAGTATTCAGAAATCTGGTTATTTACCAGTTGCCCATACGGACTTTATTATTCCGATTATTGCGGAAGAGTTGGGCTTAATTCGTTTAATCTTAATTTTATTAGTATTCTTTTACTTAGTTTATCGTATTTACAAAATTAGTATGAAAATATCAGACCCATTCGGACAGCTTGTCTGTATTGGGATTGCAACGATGTTTTTGATTCAAGGAACCATTAATGTAGGTGGTGCAGCTGGTATGTTGCCACTGACAGGTGTGACCTTCCCGTTTATTAGTTATGGTGGGTCTAGTGTTATTGTGTCATCAGTGGCGATAGGGATTGTTAACAATATCTACATCACAGATATGAATCGAGAGACGAACCAGCAATTTGAAAAAAGTGCTAGAGGGAAGCTGTAAAAAGCTTCCTTTTTGTCAAAGAAAAGTAGGTGAAGAGATGCTAAAAAGAGTAATCGGTTTATTAGTTATTTTTTTAGTTGGCATCTATTATATCCCCATCTATTGGGAACAAAAATCCGTAGATCCTCCGAAAACAGCAGAAGTATTCACTCAAACGATTAGGACTCAAAATCAAGTATTGCCGGTCAGAGGCTTTGAACATTATATTGGGAAACCAACGGCGGATTTTATTGATCGTTATGGGCTAGCAGATCGTGTTGGACGAAATGATTATGGCTCTCAGTGGTGGATTTACCAGGAAAATGAAACTCAATACAAGCAACTTGAAGTCCGTAATAACCATATTCAATCTATCTTTGTTTTGGGAGAAGGCGTAAATACAGGGCCTTTGCGAGTTGGTATGACAAGGGATAATGTTTATGATGAAGCTGAATTGAGCAATCATTTTAATTTTACCTATCAAGGTATGAATTATTATTTATCTTTATCAAATTTAGAAGTTCAACAATTCCCAATCGTTCAATTTGAAAATGACAGTTTCGCTGTCTTAATATTTCATCCAGAGTCGGAGGAAATTTATGGAATACGCTATTTATCATATGAGAGTTTACTTAGCATGAACTTTTTCAATATTTGGACGGAAGAAGATGAAGTTCTCGATTTCCAGATCCCACCTTTAGTCAGCGAGTATTCAGAAGAAGAAAAAGAAACGCAATTATTGTATTTTATTAATCATATGCGGAGACAAAGAATGTTAGAACCGTTAGTGTTATCTCCCACACTTGAAATACTGACTCAGGAACTTATTGATGAACGTGATGTCAATGATTTAACCTTTGCCGACGATTTACAAGAAAGTATGATTTATGTGAGTGGGGAGCATATTTATGATACACCGATGTTTTTTGGTCAAATGTTAATTAACCCTGTCTTCCAAGAGCGTTTGTATCAGGAGGATGTAGGTTATATCTCAGTTAAAGTGCAAGATGATGACGCATTATTAGCGATATTTGAAGATGAAGAATTCGAGGTAGTGGAAGATGATTATTAATGAGGAATTATTTGCCATTCAAGAACAATGTGATGTTATTATAGAACATATAAGAAACAGTGCAGCGATGCATGAGTTTGAAGAAGCGAAACTTGCCTTGGAACAGTCATCAGAAGCCCAAGAAAAAATTGAAATATTCAATGAGGCAAAGGATAAATTTACTCAAATAGAGGCTTATGGTGAGTATGCACCTGATTATACCTCTTTACGCAATCAAGTCTTCCAGGCGAAGCGGGTGATGGATATGGATGAAGCTGTCTATACTTACCGGATCGCAGAGCGAAATTTACAAGTCCAACTCGATTTGATCGCCAAAAAAATAGCTACATCTGTGTCAGAAAATATTTTAGTGTCTGCTGGTGATGCTTTTTCATTATCAATTATTGGGTTGCCAACAGCATGTGAAATTCATTTAGGAAAGAGGGAACAGATTGAACTTTAAGCTAACAGAACGACAAGGAATTATTATTTGGGTTTACACCCTCCGTCAATTAAAAAATCTAAAACGATTTGGCTACATTCACTATGTATCGAATCGCTTAAAATATGTTGTGATGTACGTTGATAAGTCTGAAGTAGAGAGCAAAGTAAAACAAATTCAAAAGCAACACTATGTACGAAGTGTAGACGTATCCCATCG
>CAZLGI010000100.1:0-1903 GCA_964558995.1 uncultured Carnobacteriaceae bacterium
CGTTCCTTGGGTGATGACACGCCGGATCGCCTGACGCGTTTCCTATTTCCTCTCGAGCACGCGTGTATGACAAAAGAGCTGGCTTATCATAGCGGGAAATATGCGATTGCGGAAATGCAATTGGCTGGGATTACAACCTTTATGGATATGTATTATTTCGAAGACGACCTCGCTCAGGCCACGGAAGAAATGGGTGCAAGAGCAATTCTTGGTGAGTCCGTTTTGGAAGACGCTTGCGATGTCGACGAGCCTTTTGGTGGCTTAACCTACTCGGAAAACTTTATTCCAAAATGGCAAAATCACGATCGTATCACACCAGCGATTGCCCCTCATGCTCCTTATACGAATACATCCGAGTCGCTGCAAGCAGCTCATGCGATTTCCAAGAAATATGACGTGCCTTTTTCCATCCACGTCAGCGAAATGACTTTCGAAATGGAAAAATATGCCAAGGAGTACGGCCAAACTCCAATTGCCTATCTGGAAGATTTAGGCATTTTAGACAAACGAACCCTTGCCGCACATGCGATTTTTGCGACTGATGGCGATATTCAGTTGATGAAAAAACATGACGTTGCCGTTGCCCATTGTATTGGTGCGAATACGAAGTCGGCTAAAGGAATTGCGCCACTGACAAAAATGATGGCAGCTGGCCTGCGTGTAGGCTTAGGAACGGATGGCCCAAGTAGCGGGAACACCTTGGACCTATTCACCCAGATGCGGATGATTGCAAACTTCCATAAAACGCATCTAGAGGACCGCTCTGCCCTCCCAGCTCGTGATATTGTCACGCTTGCTACAAGAGGCGGCGCTGAAGCTTTAGGCATGGCCGACAAAATCGGTACACTAGCAGTTGGAAAAAGGGCAGATATTGTCCTAGTCGAAACTGAGTCGGTTAACATGTTCCCGATTTTCAATCCCTATTCTGCCCTTGTTTACTCCGCAAACGCCAGTAACGTCCGCGACGTCTGGGTTGATGGCGCGCCAATTGTCCGCGACAAACAACTCGTTCAAGCAGACCTACCTACCCTTCGCGAAAATTTAGATAACGAAATGGGATCATTTCGTAAGAAGGTACAAGAGATTAGAGAATGATGTCTTCTATCATATAGTAGATAAAAAAACAGACTTCGGTCTGTTTTTTTAGTTTAAAGCAGGTCTTTCTCATGATTCAAGTTCTGATTTCACAACACCTTAGGCCACAAGAGCAACCAATTAAATTTGATAACATTTAATCACTACACCGTGTTGTTTTACCTAACTCTCGTGGTATAATGTTAATAATTTATGAGGAAAATATGAGATTGGACTCAGAAGGGAGTCAACTAATGCGACAAACGGTTTTTAAAGAAACCATTCTTCAGTTAATTCGAAATACTAAAAATCGATTAGCAATTGCTTTAGTATTTTTAGCAGTTATTTTCTATAGTTTTTTCATGTTGCCACAGCAGAAAAGCTTCGACACAATTGATTATGACAAATTGGAAATTGACTTATTTGCTCACAAGGGCATCATGGAAGATTCAATTGAAAAAGGAAACTTCAGAGTCAATGGCTTTACGGGTCAATCCGCTTATTCGCAAGCGAAATTTAATTATGATTACCAACATGCTCTCATAAGTGCGATAAATAATGGAGATGCTGATCGTTATATCACAATTATTTCTAACTATACACCTCAATTCCACATGGAGGATCGTATGGATTCATATATGGAAAATTCCTTGTATCCTGGAAAAGATATGACGTATGACAGCATGAATTTTAATAATCGAATTACGAGCTACACTGACAATGACATTCCTTTAACCTTTTCAATTATTCAGGAAAAAACGTCTTGGCAGCAACTGCAGATTTTCTTTTTAGAATGGGGACCTTTATTACTCGTCGCCCTAACGTTATT
>CAZLGI010000100.1:1913-6032 GCA_964558995.1 uncultured Carnobacteriaceae bacterium
ATTGCTTCGGACGTTTTCACGGAAAGCATTAAAAAACGAACACTACGAATCGGCGTACCTTTAGGTTGGGGACAATATCTATTCATCCAATCCTTAGCAATCTTAAGCTTCGTAGGTCTCTTTTTTTTAGCAGGTGGACTCTTCTTCTTTACCTTAAATGGTTTATTGAACGGCTTCGGGGATCTCAACTGGAGCGTATCACAATTTAACTATTCAGATAGCTACGTTACAGACACGACTGTTTATGGCTTAATGCAGCTGAAAGACTTCTTCATACAAACTCTGCCTTTTATCGCCATTTTACTTTACCTGTTTGTTCGACTGAGCACCCTCTTCTCTTTGCTATTCCGCCAAGAAGTGGTTGTATTCCTAGCTGGAATCTTTACTTTCTTATTTGAACGCTTGTATTTCAGTCGTACGACCCGCGATTTACTAGGCATTGATATTAGTTATTTCCCTCAAACTTATTTTGATTTTGGGAAAGTCATTAACGGCCATCAAAACTTTTTAATTAATACAGGAACAATCACCGTAGAAAAAGGTTTAATTAGCCTTCTGGTCACGATTGTTGCGGTAGAAGTTATTTTAGCCTTTGTGATACGTCTTCGTAGTCGTCAAAAATTCATTGGATAGGAGGTCGCGACATGCAATTAACCAAATGGGAATGGAAAAAACTGCTGCGTGATTGGAAAACGCGTATTCTTTTAGGTGCGTTTCTAACTTTCTTCGCGTCGTTCTCTCTATTCTATCAACAACAATCTGTCTCATTTCCTGAAGAACAAATGAGCGAGCAATATAAAAATATTCATCAACTCTTTAACTCGGTTCCAAGTAGTGAATTTAGTGGAGAAGTTGGCGAAGAAGTTTATGATATTCTAGCTGAACTTCAAATGCTCTATGGGATGCAACTCTATATTTTAACTAAGCAAGATGGGAATACCATTGCTGGTTTCGAGGATTCATTTTCTGATTACCTTGAATATGGTACCCGTGTAGCGAGTAATCAAGAGCGCTTGTTGGAATTGGATGAATTTGCCTATTCGGATTATTTACGTAATTTTATTCCGAATGAAGCGACCATCCGCCAAGATGTGGTTTTCTATGATTACATGCAAGAACACGATTTAGAAATTGAATGGAATTCCTTTTCTGCAAGTAATATCTTTTTACAAGAAGTGAACGTGATGATTGGATTTTGTTTGTTCCTGTTCATCGCTTTACTCGCTGGGGACCGCTTCACACGGGATCAAACGAGAAACTGGAGTATTACACAAGGGATTCCGATTTCTTGGCGCAAGCAATGGCATACTCGCGCGATGCAGCTTTGGACATTAATATGGGCCGTCTCAATTGTCGGCTTGGCCATCAGTTATTTCGTCAGTCTCTTTTTAGAAACGCCTGGTAGTCTCTGGTATCCGGTCATGGTGTTGCTACCTTCCGGATACGCTGCAATTGCAATTTGGCAATACGCCTTACTCGCAATCGGCATGGGTATGTTACTAAGTTACTTCCTACTCTTACTAACGCTTGGTTTGAGTTGGGTTTTCCGAACCGTTTACTTAACCATCACGCTAGCAATGGCGGTCTATGCCATTCCAATGCTTTGGCAAACCGTTCAACCATTCAGTTCGTGGCAACCAAGTTTATATTTACATATCGAACCCGTCCTCTCAGGTGCTTGGGCGGAAGCAACAGGCCTTCCAAGTATCACATTCTGGAAAGGCATTCTGTTAATCATCGGGCTAATCTTACTCTTAGAAGTCATTTTCGCCTATGTCTTTGATCACATCCAAACCCAAACACTGGGTCTAAAAAGGAGAACTCATCCATGACATTACATATAAAAGATTTAACCGTTCGTTTCGGTGAAAGAACAATTTTGGATGACATTAGCTTTGATATTCCAAATGGCTCGATCATCGGCCTCGTGGCACCAAACGGAACTGGGAAAACGACCCTGTTCAACGCCATCATGCGCTACATTCCGATTCAAGGTGGCGAAATCGCGATTGATGACAAAGTCTATAAAAATTCGCGGTCAGATATTTTGAAACTTCACCAACAAATTACCTTTTTCCCTGACCAAGCAGATTTATATGAAAACTTTACTGGTCGCGAACATATTAAACTTTACGCTGAAATTTGGAAAAAAGATGCCTCAAACGTAGAAGACATCATCCAACTCCTACATATGGGCCATTATGCTGATAATCTCGTCCATACTTACTCGTTAGGAATGCGTCAACGACTGTGTTTTGCTATGATGTACGCAGCTGATACACCCGTGATGCTGATGGACGAAGTAATGAACGGTTTAGATCCAGAAAACGTGAATTTAGTTTCTAGCGTGTTACAAACCCTTCGTGAAGCAGGTAAAGTTATTATGGTTTCATCTCACTTGTTAGATAACTTAGACGAATATGCCGACAAAGTCTTTTTCCTACATGCTGGTAAAATTATTTTTGTCTCTGATCATCATGAAAAGAAAGACAATTTTGTCAAGGCACAATTAAAAACTGAGGATTACAATGCTTTAGTGGAAGAAAATAAATTGCCAGAAGACAGCTTTTTATTGGATAACGGTTTGTGCTGCGTGCCAGTTACGACGGACGAAGAAACGCTGCAGTACTTAAGCCTTTTACGTCAGTTTGATCCGACCTTTGTTACAGTTGGACCATTAGGCACAGCCGATCACTATATCCGAATTTATGATTTTACAACAGAAAATAAGGAGTGACGGCCATGAGAACGAAACAAAAATGGTTGTTTGCAAGCCTCTGTCTCTTCCTTCCTATTCTGACAGGTTGCACGTCATTTACTGGCTTCGCTAGTGAGTATTACGACGGCCACAAAATCAGCCGCACTGAAGAAACAATTGCAGCATACAAAAACCTCGAAATTCTTGGTGAGGAAAAGGACGCACACTTTCCTGCTTCAATAAAAAGGTTCCTTTCGCAACCTAGCCTGCCATTAAATGAAGAGGAAACATTTTTATGGTTGTCGACAACACCGCGAGTAATTGGTGACGATTTTCCAGAGGGTCGTTACCATGTCTTTAATAATGGACAATATCCAAATGATAATTTTATCGTCCGTGATGACAACGATGAAGTAATCTATCAACAAGTTTTAGGCGGGTTGATGGCCGACTTTGAGCTTGATTTGTTTGACGGACAAATCATTGAAGGTGGACGTGAGGAAGACGACGCTGGAGTGGTCTTGTTGGATGCTGAACTCTATCAACAGATTTCAGAGTCAGGCTACTATATACCTCCAACGAGTAAGGTACAAAGTGGCATTCCGTTACATAATGGTGTGTGGCATGTTGGTGAGCATTTACCAGCCGGCTCCTACCAAGTTCATTTTGTTGCATCCTTCTCTCAAAAAACACCACTTCTTTATGTGTTAACTGCAGATAGAGAAACTCGTTTGTTTGAATTACGTGGGCCTGTAACTCACAATTTTGAAGAAGAGCGTTCAGAAGTTACAATCGAACTAGACTTGGCAGAAGGTGACGTCTTGCTAATCGAAAATAGTGTACCCTTGACGTTCGTGCCAGAGTAAAAGAAAAGTGGGTTTCCCACTTTTCTTTTTGTCTATTTTTGTAGCTTCGAGAACACTAGGAAAACGACTTAGTTGTAACTGATTTCCCAATATGGCATAATATTAAGGTATGATTAACTAGATATAAAAGAAGGAGGTACCTATGTTAAAACGATTTTTTAGCTATTATCGCCCTTACAAAGCGTTGTTTATATTAGATTTTACTTGTGCAATTATCGCTGCGATTTTGGAACTTGCCTTCCCGGTAGCGGTAAATCGTGTGATTGATTCTATTTTACCCTCAGGCGACTGGAACTTAGTCGTGCTGGCATCACTTGGACTTTTAGGTTTATACGTCATTAATACGGTGATGAATTATATTGTTGTGTACTTTGGTCATAAATTCGGGATCAGCGTTGAAACCGATATGCGTCAAGATTTGTTTACCCATATGCAAAAGCAATCCTTTAGCTACTATGACAACAACAAGACCGGGAAATTGATGACCCGACTGACAAATGACTTGTTTGAAATTTCAGAGGTTGCCCACCATGGCCCGGAAGATATTTTCATTAC
>CAZLGI010000101.1:0-2116 GCA_964558995.1 uncultured Carnobacteriaceae bacterium
GGACTAGCACTTGGTTACGGCATCGCAAGTTTAATTGGTATGGTAATAGACATGCCAGTTTACTTGACGCCAGGCATTATGTTGCTATCAACGTCAGTTTCAATTGGAACTGGTCTAGTGTTTGGAATCATCCCTGCACTCAGCGCATCAAGAATGGATCCAATAAAAGCTATTTATATGTAAAAAAGCAGCAGAACAAAATGTTCTGCTGCTTTTTCGCTTTTGGCGAAGAGTGGACAAACTCTATTAAAATCCATCCCGGCGAACAAAAAAGCAACAGGCGAAGTTAATTCGCTTGTTGCTTTCGTCATTTGATTTATAGTGGCATTACAACTGGGACGATCATTGGGCGACGTGCAGTTTTTTCGAATAGGTAAGGTTGAAGGACAGTAGAGATTGCATCCTTTAACACTTTCTCTGTAATCTTTTTGTCTGTATTCAAGACACGTAAGACTTCTTTTCTAATTATGTTTTGTGCTTCACTGATTAGGTCACCTGATTCTCTCATGTAGATGAAACCACGTGATAAAATATCTGGACCTGCAGCGAGTTGTTTGCTGTTCATATCAACAGATAGAACAATGACAACTAAGCCATCTTGAGATAGGACATGACGATCACGTAAAACGATGTTACCAATGTCGCCAATACCTTTTCCGTCAACGTAAACATCTTGTGCTGAGAAGCTACCTGCTGGACGGGCTGAGTCACTTGTTAAAGCAAGGACGTCACCATTTTCCATAATAAAGCTATGATCAGTTGGGATGCCACATTGTTCAGCTAAAGTTGTATGGATTTTCAACATTCTATATTCACCGTGAACTGGCATAAAGTATTTTGGTTTCATCAGTTGAATCATCAGTTTTTGTTCTTGTTGTCCACCGTGACCTGACGTATGAACGTTATTTACTTTACCGTGAATAACTTTTGCGCCAGCTTCTAGTAAACGGTTGATAACGCGGTTTACGCTAGACGTATTACCTGGGATAGGGGAACTTGAAAAAATAACCGTATCTCCTGGTTGAATATTAATTTGACGGTGAGTTCCGTTAGCAATACGACTTAACGCAGCCATTGGTTCACCTTGAGACCCTGTACAAATAATAAGTACTTTATCAGCTGGGTATTTGTTCAAATCCCGTCCATCAATAAAGATATCATCAGGTAATTTAATATAACCTAATTCTCTCGCATTTTTGAACGAGTTTTCCATACTTCTTCCGAAAATAGCAATCTTTCTACCAGATTCAACCGCAACTTCAGCAACTTGCTGCAAACGGGAAATATTCGAAGCAAAGGATGCAAAAATAATACGTCCTTGTACTTTTTGAATAATATTTGAAATTGATTGGCCGACAACACGTTCAGACTGAGTAAAGTTTGGAACTTCAGCGTTTGTACTATCACTCATCAATAATAGTACACCTTCGTCGCCTAAGCGTGCCATGCGGTGAATGTCAGCAGGGCTGCCATCAACAGGCGTTAGGTCAAACTTGAAATCTCCTGTGAAAACAATATTTCCAGGTGGTGTTTTAACTACAATCCCACGTGCATCTGGAATACTGTGTGTCGTACGAAAGAAACTCACACTTGTTTTACGGAATTTAATCACTGTGTCATCTTTAATTTGATGAAGGACTGTATCACGTAAAAGGCCGTGCTCGTCTAATTTGTTACGAATTAATGCTAATGCAATATCACCAGCATAAATCGGAACGTTAATTTCTTTTAGTAAAAAGGGAATACCACCAATATGATCTTCGTGACCGTGAGAGATGAATAGACCTTTAATTTTGTGTTGGTTTTGAACGAGGTAAGAATAATCGGGAATGACGTAATCAATACCTAGTAAATCATCTTCTGGAAACATAATTCCTGAATCGAGAATGAGGATTTCATCTTGGTATTGTACGGCATACATGTTTTTTCCGATTTCGCCTAGACCCCCTAAGGCAAAAACTCCTACTTCATTATTACGGACGTTTGGTTTCATTCAGAAAACTCCGTAATTTCAAACTCCGGATTATTTTGTTCGTACTCTAAATGTTTTCCTTCAATTGTTTGAATAAACTCTACACTGTAGGGGGTGTGTTTTTCCAATAATTTACGCGCTTCT
>CAZLGI010000101.1:2126-5992 GCA_964558995.1 uncultured Carnobacteriaceae bacterium
TTAGCTTCCATATATAGTGCTTGAGACGTTTCTCTTGTTGGAACATCAAATTTATTCGGTTGATATGTAACTTTAAATAGCATTTCTTATCACTCCTGGTTTTCCTAATAATTTCGCATTGAAAAAACAACTCTTTCCAAACTGGACCTTTATTGTATTTTCTATACAATTCTCTTCTAAGTTTACCACAAATCATCTTGTTTGGCATGGATTTATGTTTAGATAGCAATTTTTCTATGGACGTTTTCATAAATATTCGCTAAAATAGAATGATATGTGAGAAAAAGAGTGAATGGAGGATATGACAAGTGCAATTAATTTGGAAATATATAAAAGAATATCGACTATTTCTTTTATTAAATATCATTGGATCATTTGGTTTTATATTTGTTGAACTTGGTCTTCCTACAATGTTAGCACGTTTAATAAATAGTGCGCTTGAAGGATATAATCGGAGCTTTTTAATCAATACTATTCTTATAATGTTAGTCTTTATGGTTATTGGATTTATAGGTAGGGGAGTTGTCTCCTTCGCAACAGGAAAATTAACGACAAAAATGGTGGCGGAATTACGGAATGATATGTTTGATAAAATTCAAACCTTTTCCCACCAAGAATTTGATCAACTAGGCGTATCATCTTTGGTCACTCGTGTAACGAATGATGCCTTTATTTTAATGCAATTCAGCCAAATGGTTTTGCGCATGGGCTTATCAACAGTCTTAATGTTCTTTTCAAGTTTTTATATGATTTTTGTAACAAGTCCATCTTTGTCTTGGATTTTAGTACCGGCATTTCCAGCCTTACTAATTTCCGTTGTTGTGATTGGGAAAAAATCTCGACCACTTTCCGAAGCGCAGCAAAAAAATCTGGATGGCATTAACCTAACTCTGCGTGAAACTTTATCAGGTTTGCGAGTGGTCCGTGCCTTCGTTAGAGAGAACTTCATGGTAAAACGATTCAATGAAGTTAACACGTCTTATGGTACGGTCAGTAAAAAACTGTACTTCCTAATGGCTTGGACGCAACCAATTTTTGCTCATATTATTAACTTGATTATTATCGCGATTATTTGGTTTGGTGCGGGGCAGTTAGAGACAGGAGATTTACAAATTGGAAATATGGTCGCTTATATCGAATATAGTTTTCATGCTCTCTATTCCTTCCTAAACTTCGCCATAGTCTTTATGATGTATCCTCGTGCAGCAGTATCTGCGGCTCGGATTCAAGAAATATTTGATACGGAAAGCTCGATTTCTAAAAATAAAACCGGTGTGACTGAAACTGATACACATGGCTATATTAAATTTAAGGATGTCACATTCTCTTATCCGGGCAACGATGACACACCTGTTTTGAATAATATTAATTTCGAAGCTGTTCCAGGACAAACTGTTGCCTTCATCGGGAGCACTGGGAGTGGGAAGTCGACGCTCTTGCAGTTGATTCCACGTTTCTATGATGTAACTGGCGGAACGATCACAATTGACGGCCATGATGTGCGCGACTATAATTTGCATGCACTCCGCCAAAAGATTGGTTATATTCCGCAAAAATCCTTATTATTTACCGGAACAATTTCTGAGAATTTACGCTATGGAAAATATCAAGCGTCTACAGCTGAGATTGAAGATGCAGCAGATATTTCTCAAGCAACTGACTTCGTACTCAAAAAAGAGAAAAAATACGAAGAGCTTCTATCAGAAGGTGGAAGCAACCTTTCTGGCGGACAGAAACAACGTCTATCCATCGCTCGTGCGGTTGTTAGAAGGCCAGATATTTATATTTTTGATGACAGTTTCTCTGCGCTCGACTATCAAACCGATGTGCGTTTACGCTCACGTTTGAAACAAGAAACCGGAAATTCAACCGTCATTATTGTGGCTCAACGTGTTAGCACGATTCGTTTTGCAGATAAAATTATCGTCTTAGATAAAGGTGAAATTGTTGCAGAAGGAACTCATTATGACTTATTGAAAACAAGTCCGATTTATTATGACATTGCATCATCACAAATGAGAGAGGAGGAGTTAACGTGAAACAAATAAAAAATACACGTCAACTACTTCAACTCTGGTCTTATTTAAGTAAATATCGCTTACAATTTTTCAGTGCACTTTTCTTAACAGTTCTGATGGCAGTGGCGAATGTGTTCGAGCCTTATATTATTGGGTTGGCAATTACGGAATTAGGGAAAAACGTTGTTGCGATTTATAACGGCGTGCCAGGTGCAGGAATTAATTACGAGTACCTCATTTGGATTTTATTACTTTATTTTGGTAGAGCATTGATGTTCCAAGTCACAACATTATTCTCACAACGCTTAATAACAAAAGTTGTTCAGCAGTCAATGATGGATTTAAGAGCCGATTTGGATCAGAAAATCAACCGTCTGCCTGTATCTTTCTTTGACCGTCAATCACTCGGAGATATCTTAAGTCGGGTGACGAATGATGTTGATTCGATTTCTAACGCACTTCAACAATCACTTCTACAAATTGTGAATGCCATTTTGGGAATTACCTTTGCGCTATCGATGTTACTATTTATCAGTTGGCGTCTGACAATCATTGCGCTGATTATGATTCCACTGTCTTATGTTATTTCAAAGAAAATTACAAACATTTCACAACCATATTTCCGTATGCAGGCAAAACATTTGGGTGAACTAAATGGCTTTGTTCAAGAGAACTTAACAGGTTTTTCAGTTATTAAGTTATATGGGAAAGAAGATGACTCTTTAGATGAGTTCAAGAAAATCAATGGTTCATTACAAAATGCTGGTTTCAAAGCGGCATTTATTTCAGGCTTAATGAACCCTTTTACCGCCTTAGTTTCTAACGGAGGCTACATTTTAATTGCAGTCATTGGTGTTCTAGAAGCTTTCGCCGGAACCATGACAATTGGTAACGTGCAGGCAGCGGCTCAGTACGTCTGGCAAATTAACCAACCAATCTCAATGATTACTCAACTTTCCGCGATTATTCAATCTGCAACTGCAGCGACACAACGGATTTTTGAGTTCTTAAATGAAGATGAAATGGAAGAGTATGACGTACAACCACTTCCATCAACAATTCGTGGAGATATTTCATTTGAAAATATTTCATTTAGTTATGAGGATGGTCAACCACTAATCAAAAACTTTGATGTTGATGTGAAGAGTGGGGATACGGTTGCGATTGTTGGTCCAACTGGTGCCGGTAAAACAACAATGATTAACTTGCTGATGCGATTCTATGATGTTGGTGCTGGTGCGATTAAACTAGACGGCCATGATATTCGTTCATTCTCAAGACAAGATTACCGTTCGCAATTTGGAATGGTGTTGCAAGATGCATGGTTATATCAAGATACAATCTCTGAAAATATTCGTTTTGGAAACTTAGCTGCTTCTGATGAAGCTGTCATTAGCGCTGCTGAATCAGCAAACGTTGATCACTTCATCCAAACATTAGGTGAGGGCTATGAAACAGTCATCAACCAAGAAGCTTCTAATATTTCATTAGGCCAAAAACAATTATTAACGATTGCGCGAACATTCATCGCCGATCCTAAAGTATTAATTTTGGATGAAGCGACAAGTTCAGTTGACACGCGCTTGGAAGCTCTAATCCAAGCAGCTATGGCCAAAATTATGGATGGGCGAACTACCTTTGTTATTGCTCACCGCCTGTCTACGATCCGAAATGCAGATATAATCTTAGTCATGGACCAAGGCGAAATCATCGAACAAGGAAAACACGATGAGTTGTTAGCACAAAAAGGCTTCTATCACGATTTATATAACAGTCAATTCCAAGAAAATTAACAAATCATATTGCCAAAGTTGTATAAATATGGTTTAATATTGGTTGTGGCTAATA
>CAZLGI010000102.1:0-4181 GCA_964558995.1 uncultured Carnobacteriaceae bacterium
CCCGACCAGCTTCATCCGTCAGAGCAATATCTATCTCTTCATAGTCAACGGCTAACATCCCCCATTCAGGATAGTAATAGTGTCGTGTCTCATCCGAGACTTTTTGCTCCCAAGAGGCAGGAACGGAATAAGTCATGCCTCGTAAATGATAATTTTCATTTTCATCTATATAAACGGATTCCTTTGTGCTCGACTCCGTCGCTTCATTATTAGCTCCACCACAGCCAACTAATAGGAAGCTTAATGTACTTAATATTAGCCAATGTTTCATTCTCTTTCTCCTTTACGACCAATCTTGTGTTGTGCCTATTATAATTGATTCGAAGGAAAAGCTCACTTGATAACCTTTTTGTTTTGGCGGATGAAAAATTCAAATCATTAACCTAAAAAGGAACTAGGTTAAAACGTCTAAACAAAAAACTCCAACAAAGCTTTAGCTTGTCGGAGTCATACTTTTACAATGTCGTAATAATCGGGCCGTCCTGCGTAATAATAACGGTATGTTCATACTGGGCTACCAAACTGTTACGAGTCAGCAAAGTCCACTCATCCTTAGTCGATTGAATGATATGTTCTTCGCGAGTTGAAATAAATGGTTCAAATGCAATCACCATACCATCCTTCAAAAGCTCATCATCCCAACGAGCAAAGTAATTGAAGATATGATCTGGTGCTTCGTGAATCGACCGACCAATTCCATGTCCAGTCAGGTCTTTAATAACGGTTAAGCCATTTCGCTTTGCCGTGTTATGGACTGCTTTTCCAAGACCACTTTTCTTAGATCCCGGCTTTGCTCGTTTAAGCCCTTCGTAAAAGGCTTCTTTCGCAACTTGACATACTTTTTCTTTCTCTGGGTAACCTTCGCCGACGACAAAGGAAATCCCAGTGTCTGCGAAATAGCCATCCTTAGAAGCGGAGACATCAATGTTTACAAGGTCGCCCTCTTGGATAACGCGTGCGCCTGGAATCCCATGCGCAATTTCTTCGTTGACACTGATACAAGTATAGCCTGGGAAATCGTACGTTTCTTTAGGAGCTGACTGAGCACCTGATTCCTCGAATAGTTTTTTTGCGATGTTATCCAACTCTTTTGTCGTCATGCCTACCTTTGTTTGGTTAACCAATTCATCTCGGATAGCGCCACAAATGCGGCCAATTTCTTTTAATCCGTTGAAGTCTTGTTCTGTTTTTGCGATCATTTTATTGCCTCTTTCCTAAACCTATTTTATCTATGGTTTCATGTCTCAACAGTATTTATAATACCATTATTATACTCAAAAATTGCTTATCTCGACATAACGATTCTAAAAATCGTCAGTTTAACCTTGTGAGAACGCAATCAATTTGTTTTTCATTGTCATTTTATTTTATACAAGTATAATGAGAAAAGTAGCTTACAAGTACAAAAAAATGAATAGGAAGAGGGAATATAATATGATTATGAAATTCATAAATAAAATTCCAGCAGGTATCTTTATTGTTCCATTAGTCATCTCTATGATTTTATTTACGCTTTTCCCAAATCTGTTTAGGATAGGCGGAATTACCGAGTCATTCCTATCAGCAAATGGATCTAGTTTTGTTATCGGTATGTTGTGTTTTGCTTCAGGATCAACGATTAAATTAAGTGATCTAAAAAAACTGCTTAAATTTCAAGGTAGTTTAATCTTATCTAAGGTTATTCCATCACTTATTTTATCATTCGGATTCTTATATGCTTTCGGTTTAGATGGCATTCTTGGTATTTCTGGGCTAGCGTTTGTAGCAACGATTATCTCTACTAACCCAGCTGTTTATGTAGCCATTTTGAACGGATTTGGACGCGAGCACGAGGCTGGAATTTATCCTTTTGCGGGGGTTATTGCTTTACCTATTTTACCTCTGATCGTTATGAGTGTTTACGGATCAGGCGGCCTAACTGGTGTTAACTGGTGGCCAGTTGTTTCAGTTTTTGTTCCGTTAATTTTAGGGATGATTTTAGGTAACATTGACCCTTCATTTTCAGTAATATTTGCAAAATGTATGCCTGCCCTATTGATGTTGTTAGGTTGGACTTTGGGACAAGGTATGAACTTCATCGAAGCAATTAAATCAGGTGTACCTGGACTGATCATGACAATCTTTTTCCTAATCGTGACTTTACCATTTGCATTATTCTTTGAGAGAAAGGTTCTTAAAGGAGCAGGCTATTCAGCAATTGGATTATCTACAATCGCAGGAGTTTCAACTTCAACTCCAGCTGCAGTCGCTGCTGCAATACCGGAACTACAACCTTACGTGACTTCAGCAACGGCAATTCTTCTAACTGGTGTAATGATTACATCGATTTTATCACCATTTTTAGCTGGTCGATTGGCTAAAAAGCGCGGAGAGAGTTTTTAACATATAGAATAGAAAAGCAACGCGCTGACTGTTCCGCAGTCGGTGCGTCGCTTTTTTATATGGGAACAGGAATAGCCATGACGATGAAAAAATTGAATAATGAAAGGCAAAAAAATGATTACATTAATAAATTTAGAAAAAACGAATGTTAAAGAAAAAGTTAAAGAATTATATCTCACTGAATTCCCCAAATATGAGCGTTACCCTTTTTGGCTTTTGACTTATAAAGCCAAAAAAAAGAACAGTGATTTTTATGCCGTTTATGACGACACAGACTATGTCGGCTTATTATACCTAACTTATTTCAAGGATATCGTGTATATTTTTTATCTAGCTATTGATCCATCTCAACAATCTAAAGGTTATGGTAGCGCGATTTTACAACATTTACGTGAGATTTATAAAGATAAACGTCTCCTTTTAAATATCGAAAAAGTTGATCCCTCTGCCGCTAATTACGAACAACGCTACAACAGAAGAACATTCTATGAGAAAAACGGCTTCAAAAACACTCATTTTGAAATTGAGACAAAAGAGATTGTTTATGAAATTCTCTATTCAGGAAAAGAGGTTTATAAAGAGGAATACCGCGCTTTATTTAAAGCTTATCTAGGCAGGATATTACACTGTATTCTTTGATTGGCACTGTTTTTTTCCTGAGTCCTATTGGTAGTTCTTGAGTCTTTCACCTCTTCTTGGCAACCCTGAATCAATAATATAAGTGAATCAAATGCCAAGAATCCCGTTTCATGTTAGAATGAAATTACCAAACTATTGGAGGATGATTTCATGAACCAAGTACTAGTTGAAATTTGTTTACGTATTAGAGATTTGGATGCAACTTTAGATTTCTATACAAATTTATTTGATTTCGAAGTTGCAAGCCATAGAAAGTACCCAGAAGATAAGTTTGATCTTATCTACCTGAACTCTCCTGGTGCTACTGTACAAATCGAACTAACTTACAACTATGATGCTGATCCATATACTATTGGAGATGGCTTCAGTCACCTAGGTGTGACAGTTGATGACTTAGAAAAAATGCATGATATTTGTAAAGCTTCTGCTTACGAAACGGGTGAGCTAAGAGGACTTTCAGGTGGCACACCAACTTACTTCTTCGTTACAGATCCAGATGGATACCGTATTGAAGTTAAGCGTGCTAAATAATTTTTGAATACTAAATGTAAGCCTCTTGGTTAATTCCAATGGGCTTATTTTTTTATTCCATATCTATAAGCAGATACATTTGGATACTTATTGTAGAATTTGCCAATTATCTTTTATTGAGCACCTGAATCACTTTAAGATGCAACGTCGCTCTGCAGATGCTCATCAAAAGACGGGTCGAGGTGTTGGTTTTGTCCTTTCTTATCTTTATTACAATGGCGATAAAGTCATACCAAGTAAGTTAGGGAAAATTATGAATATCACGACGCCAAGAGTTACTGCAATTTTGAATAAGTTAGAAGCAAAAGGTTTGATTGCTCGTACGATTTCTCCTGAAGATCGTCGGAATGTTTTTATTACGTTGAGTGATCAAGGAAGAAAAATTGTCGAAGAGAAAAAAGCACAGCAGCAACAAACGGTTCAAACACTCGTTGATCGACTCGATGAAAAAAATGTTGAGGCTTTTTTACGTGTTTTTAAAACTTTAGATGGTGTCATAGATGAACAAGGTTGGGGATTATAAGAGGAGTGATTGATTGAGAAGAAACAATAATAGAGAACTAGATAGAGAAATTAGTGAGCAGCCGCCAAAAATCACATTCGCGTTACTAAACAGAATTTACGTGTAT
>CAZLGI010000102.1:4191-4771 GCA_964558995.1 uncultured Carnobacteriaceae bacterium
TATACGCTTCAAGTCATCCTTAGTAT
Source organism: uncultured Carnobacteriaceae bacterium (assembly GCA_964558995.1). Lineage (GTDB taxonomy): Bacteria > Bacillota > Bacilli > Lactobacillales > Aerococcaceae > Jeotgalibaca. Next base: position 4,218 of record CAZLGI010000102.1, read on the forward strand.
TGCAATTATTCTTGTGGCAGCCTTATTAGGTGTTTTGCCGTCGATGTTAACTGGTCGAATTATTGACGATGGTTTTATTGGCGGGGACTTCAATAAACTCGTGATACTTATTGCCGCATTGTTTTTCGTTTTGATTTTAATCGGAGTTGTCGGCTTAATTCAAAGTTTCTTAGGCTCATGGCTGTCGCAAAATATCGGAAAAGATATGCGTAATCAAATGTATGGTCACCTTCAAAAACTCTCTCAAGGATTTTACTCGTCAGGCAAACAAGGGGAAATAATCACTAGAATGACAAGCGATATTACTGGCGTCCAAAGCTTTATTACAGGAACGTTGACGCAAACCGTGTCAAATATAGCTGTTTTAACAACATCCATCGTTGCGATGCTTCAGCTGAATTTGGCATTGGGGCTTGTCGGCATATTGATTGTTCCTCTTTTAGTCTTACCGATTAAAATTGTTGGTAAGAAACGTTGGGAATTGACCAATGAGTCGCAAGACTTAAACGATCAGTCGAACGAACTATTAAATGAGACTCTAAGCGTTAGCGGCC
>CAZLGI010000102.1:4781-5009 GCA_964558995.1 uncultured Carnobacteriaceae bacterium
GGCCAGCAACTGGTAAAATTATTTACCAAAGAAGCCACAGAATATGAGCGCTATAGTACCATCAACAAAAAGCTGACGAAAGTTAAGGTAAAAGAGACGACAGTTGGCCGTTGGTTTAGAATGGTCGCTCAAACTTTTATTGAAGCAGGTCCAATGTTTATTTATCTAATTGGTGGCTTTATGATTCTAGTTAATAATCACCAAGGACTGACGGTTGGGGATATTACC
>CAZLGI010000102.1:5019-5980 GCA_964558995.1 uncultured Carnobacteriaceae bacterium
TAGGTTTAATACCATTTTAGTTGCTTTAATGACACGTATGTACCGACCGATCATGCAGTTAATGGATATTCAAATCGAATTTATTCGCTCTCTGGCGTTATTTAGTCGCATTTTCAATTACTTAGACATGCCAATTGAAATCGACAATAAACCAGATGCGATTCTTCCTGATACTATTAAAGGCGACTTGAGCTTTAACAACGTCGCTTTCCATTACAATGAAAATTCACCAATTCTGAATGACATCAGCTTCCAAGTCAAGGAAGGTGAAACCTTAGCGATTGTTGGCCCTTCTGGTGCAGGGAAATCTACTATTTTTAATCTGATACCGAGACTTTACGACGTCATTGGTGGCGAGATCAAAATGGGCGACTATAATATTAAAGATTTAGACCTTCATTTTTTGAGACAGAACATTGGGATGGTTACCCAAGAAACCTACCTCTTCAACGCATCCATCAGAGAAAACCTCCTCTATGCTAAAAGTGACGCGACTGAGGAAGAGCTCATTCAAGCGTGTAAGGAAGCCAACATCCACACCTTTATTTCCAACCTTCTTGAAGGATATGATACGGAAGTAGGTAACCGTGGAATTAAATTATCAGGCGGAGAAAAACAGCGCCTATCGATTGCGCGAGTATTCTTGAAAGATCCGAAGATATTAATTTTGGACGAAGCAACTTCAAGTTTGGATTCCATCTCTGAGGGGCTGATTCAAGAATCCTTGAGTTCTTTAATTAAATATAAAACGAGCTTGGTCATCGCTCACCGCTTGTCAACGATTATATCGGCAGATAATATTCTAGTTTTAGACAAGGGACAAGAAGTTGAAAGAGGCACACATCAAGAGCTTTTGGAAAATGATGGGATGTATAAATTGATGTATGAGACGCAGTTTAAGCCTTATTTGAATGATGGTACGCAGATTGTTGTCGGCATAATTTAAATGAAATATTCATCG
>CAZLGI010000103.1:0-5966 GCA_964558995.1 uncultured Carnobacteriaceae bacterium
ATGGTAAGTAAGTCTTGATATAGCAGCAACACTAGCAGATTTTGCTAGTGTTTTTTGTTAATTAGTGCGATATACTTTCTTTTTGTTTCACATCTATAAAGCTTTGAATAATGGCCATGAAACGGTCGCCATAAGTGGTTAACTTGCTCTGCCCAACCCCATGAATATTCAAAAACTCATCATCTGACAATGGCAGTTTTGCTGACATATCAATCAGAGAGCGGTCCGTAAAGACTACAAATGGTGGCTTGCCAATGTCACGAGCGATCTCAGTTCGCAATGCACGTAATTGCTCGAATAAATTCTCGTCGTAATCTTGAATATCCGCAACTTCTTTTTTCGTCGTTTTTTGATGGGTTGTTTCGACAATTTTGCGTGTCAGAGACAACCTCACTTTGGCGGTTAGTAGCTCTTCTGTTTTGCTAGTAAAGGTTAGAATCGGATACTTATCCCCAGACAGAGTCAAATACCCCTCGCTCAACATCAAGGAGATAATATCCTTAATCATGTTGTCCGATTGATCTGACATTATGCCGTACGTTGACAGATTATGGAAATCCATTTTACGAATGCGTTCAGTATTTTTTCCGCGTAAAACGTCGGTAACCATTCCTGTCCCAAAACGCTGATCCATTCGGTAAATACAAGAAAGGATTTTTTGACAGGCAACCGTTACGTCGATGACTTCCGCACTGCCATCACAGTTGGAACATTGCTCACACTTCGCCCACTCTGGAACCTCGTCAAAGTATTGCAAAATATACTGTCTTAAACAGCTCCCCGTTTTACAATATGAAATCATTTGATTCAATTTTGCCTTGGCATTCGGTTGATTCCCTTGTTCGATTAAAAAGGTATTCGTAATAATATCCTGACTAGAATACAGCAAGACTGCTTCAGATGGCGCACCATCACGCCCCGCTCGCCCTGCTTCTTGGTAATAGCTTTCCATATCTAGCGGCATATTATAGTGAATCACCTTACGAACATTCGATTTATCAATCCCCATCCCAAAGGCGTTTGTCGCCACAATAATCGATTTGCAATCATAAATAAAATCTTCTTGATTTTTTGTCCGTTCATCGGCATTGATACCTGCATGATAATAAGTTGCAGGCAAACCCTTTTTCACTAAGTTTTTATAAACGGTCTCGACATTTTTCCTCGTATTACAGTAAATAATCGTTGAACCTTCTTTTTCAATAAATCGGAATAATTCCTGACTTTTCTTCTTAGCTGGAATAACTGTAAAATAAAGATTTGGTCGATCGAAACTCGCGATAAATGAAAAAGGATCTTGTAAACGTAATTGTTTAATAATATCATCTTTTACACGCGTTGTTGCCGTTGCAGTGAAGGCTGCGAATGGGACATCTAAATTAATAATATCTTTTAATTGTGGAATACTTTGGTAACTCGGACGGAAGTCTTGTCCCCATTGTGAGATACAGTGGGCTTCGTCAATGGCCACCAAATTAATATTAATATTTTGAATCATGTTAAGGAAATAGTCGTTTTCTAAGCGTTCTGGTGCAATATAAAGTAAATCATAATAATCCATCATAATTTTGTCGATCGTATCCATATATGCTGCCTTGTCCATTTGACTATTTATATAACCTGCTCGCACGCCCATTGTTTGGAGTCCATCGACTTGGTCCTTCATTAAAGAAATAAGAGGTGAAATCACTAACGTCGTTCCTTCCATACAAATCGCTGGAATCTGGTAACAGATTGATTTCCCCCCACCAGTTGGCATAATGCCCAATACATCTTCACCAGCCATAATAGCGTTTATGATTTTTTCTTGTCCCGGTCGGAAAGAATCATAACCAAAATATCGCTTGAGTACATCTAATATATTCTTCATTACATCCCCCGATTTCTTTTTTAGTCTCGTTTACTAGTATACCTTAAAAAAAGGGTTTTTTTAATAAGAAGTGTGATCACGAAAAGAAAAGCGGACCTGCGTAACTAAACAAGAAGAATTGGAGTGAAAACTTATAACACCCTAGTATATAAAAAAACGTTAGAAAGTAAGAGTCACTTCAACTCACTTTCTAACGGATTTCAAGTTATAAACGATTATCATGTTTTCCTATAAATACGTCATCTCCAATTTCTGAATTGGATTTAGTAAAGAAGAAATTGCGGAGTTAAGTCGGTTGTTAGTTTAATGGAAGCTAGGATCCTTCAGCAAAATCTGTTTACGTGGCGAAACGGCTCTTTTTATTGCCACTTCAGCTACTCCCGTGTTGTTTAATTATTCCTTCTATCGTTTATAAATGGATTAGAGTAACTTCGCTCGATATTTTATTAGCAAGCAAGTCAAGGGTATCGAGCAATTTAAAGGGTGACTGTCTTCTCCTTTAATTTTCAGATTGCTAAACCCCCGTCTACCATATGATAGACGGGGGTTTCTATGTTCCTAACCAAGTGCTACATCTAAAATCATCATAACGGTAAAACCAACCATAAGTCCTAATGTCGCGATATCACTATTGCCGTTTATTTGTGATTCTGGAATCAATTCCTCGACTACTACAAATATCATTGCACCTGCAGCAAATGCTAGTGCATATGGCAGAATGGTCGTCATCGAAACAACTGCATAGGCACCAATAACAGCTGCAATCGGCTCAACTATTGCAGATAATTGGCCGATGTTGAAGGCTCTCCATCGAGAACTTCCGCCGGCTCTAATCGGCATTGACAGTGCAGCTCCTTCAGGAAAGTTCTGCAACCCTATCCCTAGGGCTAACCCGATTGCACTCATTAATGTGTTACCCGTGCTTAAACCATGCGCTGCTGCTCCAAATGCTACCCCTACAGCTAAACCTTCTGGAATGTTATGAATCGTAATTGCAAGAAAAAGCAGCAAGTTTTTTGGTGCAGCTGTTTCAATACCCTCTCGATTTTCAATTGGTTCACCTATGTGTAAGTGAGGAATAATGGCATCTGTTAGGCGCAAGAATGCACCTCCCAATAGAAAACCAATTGCTGCCGGTAAAAAAGAAAGTGCTCCATAGCCATTTTCTTCTGCATAAGAAATAGACGGAGCTAACAAGGACCAGAATGATGCGGCAATCATTACCCCTGCTGCGAATCCATTCATGACATCCAATAATTTACGACTCACTGTTTTAAAAAATAAAACAATTGAAGATCCTACAATTGTACATCCCCAAGTAAATAAACCTGCAAGAAACGCCTGTAACACAGGATGATACGTACTAAATGTTTCTAACACAATAAACCCTCTCCTCTTAAATCATTAAGTGAACTTAAACATTTAATTAAGTATACTACGGAATTTCGTTATAAGCAATAAAAAGGAGAGAAAAGATTCCTTTATTTACCTCCTCTCACTTTCCAACAGGTCATAATCCTTAAATCGGAATTATATTTCCCTCTATTTACATCATGACTTACTTCAGCCATATATATTCGTGAAGAGATAATTCAAATTGTTTAGCTAATTTAATTTTGATATAGCAGACTTCATGCTTGAAGATCTGTTTATCTTTCATATTTCTTAGGAGACTACTTCCTCTTTCATTTTGTAGATTTAAACAGGCTCAAATGAGTAATTGCTAATTTTATTAATTTTCTAAAAACATGAGATTTCAATATAAAAAAGAGTTTCAAAAACTCATAAGATGCCACCTCAAAAAAATGAACGTAGAAAGTCCCTTTTAATTTTTGACAAATTCCAAGAAACAATCCACAGAAGAAACTGGAACAAAACTCAGCTTTAAATAAAAAACACGTAATGAAACAATCATATATTGATTGTTTCATTACGTGTTTTATTTTTGAAAGTACTACTTTGAAATGCCATCCCTTTTCTTCTCGTTTCAATGGCTAACTTTGTTAAATTCATGAATTTCGATGTCATTACACATGGCTTGTTCCTTCTATGCATCATAGACTTCATAGTAGTCATAAACCTATCCGGTGTGTGCCTGGCGTTTTTATTCAAAAGTGGCTAACCTCATTATAAAATTCACGATAATCATTATCTTTGTTGGTACCAATAATCTTGCAATTCTTGAAGGTTACTATAGACATAATCATAGTCCAATGTCCATAAATCTAAATCTTCTAACAGTACATTCCCTTCAGCTAATGTTGTTTCTGGACGTAATGGCCATCCTCCTACTGTATTGAATGGTTGAATCCCGTTTCCATTACCATCTTCATCACCCAATAAATAGCGAATCAAGAGTTTTGCGCCACTTGGATGTGGTGCTTCATCTACAACCGCTACGAAATTAAGGAAAGTTGTACCTGTTTGAGGAATAAAACCATCATATATCGCTTCTATATTCCAACCCTTGTCTTCTTTTTCACGATATTTAGACGATGGTGTATAACCTACTAATTGAGATGTCGTTCCTTCACCGATTGCTTGAATTACTTCGTTATTCGATTCGAAAACAACTGGATCATTCGCTAATATACGTTTGATCCATGCATGCGCTGCGGTCGGCTCGTCATCATCCAGTACAATATCTTCGCCATATGCTTCTTTATAAGCTATTTCCATATCTTCCGCATGTTGTACCATTGTTGTAAACAGGGCCATATAACTTACCGTACTTGTAGGATCTTGGAGTACAAACTTTCCTTTCCATTCCGGTTTTGTCAAATCCCACCAGTTTGTAATAGGAGCTTCTTGGTAAACCTCGTCGTTGTAAAACCACCAGTCAGATTCCATATAAAGAGGAGTAATATCTGCTAAATATTTTTCATCAACGCCGCTAAAAATAGATTCTGGTTGGTAGTTATGTAAAATCCCTTTATCAAAAAAGTTATTAACATAATCTCCTGTTTGTTCTTTAGAATGAATAACATCTGCTGTACGAATCCCAGCATTATATTCTGTTAGTAACTTGGTTGATAAATCATTTGCATTAATATCATAAACTTCTAACGTCATCCCAGGATAGTCTTTTTCAAAGCTTTCTTTAACCCTTGGCATACGACTAGAAATGGAGTAAATTGTCACGGTTCCTCCTTCTTCATCTAATGCTTTTTGGTACAATTCTTCTGAACTTTCATCCAGATTTAATCCTACATCCTCTGCCCAGTTCGTATTTGTTGTTTCACCAGAAGATGTTGTGCTTTGGCTGTCGACTTCTGTGTCCTCGATTTTTTCACATCCCGCTCCTAATACAAGAAATAAACTTGCCACTATAACACTAATAATTTTGTTTTTACTTTTCATCATTTTAAGATCTCCTTTTTACTCTATTAAAGTTGCTCTTTTTATTAGTCTGCCTGACTTTTTAGCAAACAGGTTGATCTTTTCAGCATCGATATGCATGTAAACTTTTTGATCAGTTGTAAAATTCTTTAGGCCGTTTAATTTCGCTAAAATTCGCTCTTCCAGATTACCTACTTGGAGGTCAACAGTCGTTTCTGCACCAGCTGGCATAACAGAATAGATTGTTGCCGGAGTGCTACCTATTATTTCTTCTAAAAATATATCAATTAATTCAGGACGAATTCCCAGGACGCAATCGAAGCTTTCGCTTTCCGGAACTTCATCGGTTAAGTTTTCGGCATCAAAATCGTAGATACCCAGTTCAGATTCAACGCGTAACCCTGTGCCCATTCGAGTTGCTTTTCCTTCGACAAAGTTAATAGCTGGATTACCGATAAATTCAGCTACACGAAGGGAAATTGGATTCTGATATAGTTCCATTGGTGGTGCAACCTGTTCTAACACACCTTCAAAAAAGATAGCAATTCGAGTTGACATTGTTAAAGCTTCAGTTTGATCGTGAGTAACATAAATGATCGTTGTTTTGAGCTCTTGGTGAAGTCGTTTAATCTCACTTCTCATTTCTACTCTTAGCTTAGCATCTAAGTTAGACAGAGGCTCATCCAACAACAACACATTAGGCTCAGTTACAATTGCTCGTGCAATTGCTACCCGTTGTTGTTGACCACCTGACATC
>CAZLGI010000104.1:0-5911 GCA_964558995.1 uncultured Carnobacteriaceae bacterium
ATATGCGAAGACTAGGAATGCTGCGCCGATTAGTAGCCACATAATCATTAGTGGTGTTAGGAATCGGACCCATTTGTTGTATGGAATTTTTGCGATTGATAGTTGAGCCATCAAGACACCCGACGTGATCATGATTGAATCCATGAAGCCACCGCCCAATTGGTAAGCCATAACTGCTGTTTGACGGGTTATGCCAACAGCGTCTGCTAGAGGAACCATAATTGGCATGGTTGCTGCTGCTTGACCTGAACCTGATGGAATGATGAAGTTGATAATGATTTGGATGACATACATCGCAATTGCTGCTAATGCGCCTGGTAAGCCATCTACTGCATTCGATAAAAAGTTAACGATTGTATCGATGATCATACCATCTTGCATAACGATAACGATTGAACGTGCAACCCCAACAATTAGAGCCGCAAACACCATTTCTTTTGCTCCCTCAACGAAGAGGTCAGCAATTTTGGATGAACTATAACCATAAGCAAAACCGGAAAGAACTCCGATTGCCATGAAAATCGCACCGATTTCTTGTACATACCAGCCATATTGAATAACTCCAAATGCAATCAAAATCATCCCTGCCAAGAAAATAAAACCAACAAGCATATGACGCTTGTTCATTTCGATATGTTTAGTTTCTTCAAGAGGTGTTTTTTCATTTTGATAAATGGAATAGACTAAACTTTTAGTTGGGTCTTTTTTCACTTTGTTCGCGTATCGTATAATGAACAGTGACGTGACCGCCCATAATACGAAGAAAAGAACGATTCGAAGTTGCATACCTGAGAATGTTGGTAGTTCGGCAATACCTTGGGCGATTCCGACAGAGAATGGATTCATAATCCCAGCACTAAAACCAATTGCTGCTCCAACTGCTACGATACTCATTCCGACGATGGCATCAAAACCAAGCGCTAAGGCTAAGGAAATCCCCATTGGAATGAACACGATCGTTTCTTCTGAGAAGCCTAACGTTGCTCCTGCCGCACCAAACACAAACAGAATCACCGGAATAACCAGATTTTCTTTTCCGTCCAGGCTTTTGGAAATTTTGAAAATTAATGCTTCTACCATTCCAGTTTCGTTAATAACGGCGAAGGCACCACCTATTAAGAAGATAAAGAATGAAATAGCCGCTGATTCGACTAAACCACGTGGAATTGAATTAATTATCGCGAACAAACCTTGTGGATTTTGCTCGACTGCGTGCCATGATCCTGGCAAAACGACCGTTCGACCCCCTTGCTCGACCATTTCAAACTGCCCTGCTGGGACAATCCATGTCAGAATAGCCATCATAATCATCACACCAATTAAGAGTACATAAGTGTGAGGAATCTTAAATTGCATCTTTCTCTTTTTACTCAAATTAATCCACCTTTCAATTTTTGTGATTTATCACAGACAGCGAAAAGTTTCGACAAAAAAATCCGCCGATTGCAAAAGGCCCATCGCGGAGTTTCCTTCTGCCCTCAATCAAGGAAGCTCTCCAAAAGTATCCTTGGGCAAGATACTCGGCAGTGTTCGCCTTATTCAAGCAAACCCCAACACAGCATGATGCTGTATTTCGGCGAAAAACCCTTTCGAGTCCTACTCATGTTTTCCGCAGCCTCTTCCTAAATTGAACGTGAAAATATCTGACCTATCATAACGTAAATCGCGCTGTTAATCAATTTGAAAAGATTCGCATAGCGCTTACCTTAATGTATTCTTAATAATTGTCATATTCCTTTACGAGATTTGTAATCTCTTTGTGGAGTAACTCGAATTCTTCAAAAGCTAATGCAACGTGTTGCCGTGCAAGATATTCATACATCTGATTGACTCGGACTAAATAAGTTTGTGGCCGAATTGGTAATTCGTTGGCGAGTTTAATACTTGACTTTTCATTCATTAAATACCGTTCATTGAGTGCGAAAAGCACCTGGTTCCAGCTGCCAACTGCTTGAAAAAATTTCCCTAAAGCATAATGACTATCACCGTGCTTCGCTGGTGTTTTACTCATACACATGGTAGATTCCGCATTAAAAAGGAAGTAAGTAATCGTATTGGCTTTCATCTTAGTCGGGTAAGCCCCATCTTTATGTAGCAATTCTTTTAACTTAGTAATTGGTTGGTGATCACTTTCCCATAATATTTTTACATAATGGATTTCTGCTGCATAAATCGTATTTACAAAACCAAATGGATGGCCGACTTGATAATCTAGGGTAATGTTGCCTTTTAGACAGTCTTCAATAACCGCTTGGGTGCGATTGGTATCACGTAATAGGATATCGACCGCTTCCCCATCAACTGTTAGCCAAGCACCGCCATTTACCAAAGGCCCCCATTCGCCTGGTAAATACAGCACTTTTTCACATCGCGTTGCCTCCATCAAGCGCGTCAAACAAGTTTCTAACTCTTGCCAATCAATCGTATCTTGATAATAAATGCTGATATGTGCGTCGGAATGTGAATCGCTCTCGTCCCAATTTTTGGAACCACCAAGTCCAATGCCATCGATTCCTTCTACACTTGCTAATGCTGTCACCCATTTTGTCATGTCCATGCTTTCACCTCAATTGTGATGTTATCATATGCCAAAAAAAGCCGCAGAACAAATAATCTGCAGCTTTTTTCTATCTATTTTTTTCAGTTGATAAGATTTTTTCATTTTCCTCATAAAGGGCTTCGATTTGATTTTTGTTTATACGGTCCATGAAGAAGAGCGACAGCACTAGAGAGAAGCCTTCTGAGATGACGTATGCCCACCAAATGTTGTTAACATTGCCGGTTAAGGACAGCAGATAAGCAACTGGCAGGAGAACGATCACTTGCCTTGTCATAGAAACAAATAAACTATATTTCCCAAAGCCAAACGCTTGGAAAACGGAACCTAACACAACACTTACTCCAGCGGCGATATAGTGAAGACTGATAATTCGCAGCGCGGGCACACCGATTTCATACATTTCTGGTGACGCGTTGAAAAGCCCAAGTAACTGTTCTGGGAATAGTTGGAAAACAATCAGGCCGACTGCCATAACTGTAATGGCATATCTGACTCCTAATTTAATGACTCCTTTAATACGTTCGGGTTGTTTGGCACCAAAGTTAAAGCCAATGATCGGAACCATACTGTTGTTCATACCGAAAACTGGCATAAAGACCACGCTTTGTAGACGGAAATACACCCCGAATACAGCGGTCGCAGTCGAACTAAAGGCAATTAAAATATTGTTCATCGCTAGGTTTACAAAAGAACCAATCGCCATCATCACGGTCGACGGAATACCAATGCTATAAATGTCTTTGATAATTGTCAGACTTGGACGGAATTTTTGCAGCGAAAGTCGCAATTCTTTGTTATAGCGAAGGTTAAAATATAAACCGAGTATGGCCGCTAGGGATTGGCCGATAACAGTCGCAATCGCCGCTCCTCTTGTTCCCATAGCTGGGACGCCAAGAAAACCAAAAATAAAGATTGGGTTCAAGATGATGTTAATAATGGCACCGCTAGCTTGCGAAATCATTGAATAAAATGTTAAACCAGTTGATTGCAAGAGGCGTTCAAAAGTAATTTGCATATATTTTCCTAAACTAAACATGGTGATAACTTCTAAATAATCACTACCATGAGCAATAATTTCACTATCGGTTGTCTGGGCGAAAAAGAATGTATTCACAAAAAAGAGCCCAAACACAAGGAATACTAGGAAGTGAATCACGTTAATAAAAATACCATTGTCTGCTGTTTGATTAGCGTCTTCATAACGATTTTGTCCCAAACGACGTGAAATCAAGGCGTTAATACCAACTCCCGAACCAACCCCAAGTGAAATCATTAAGGTTTGAACTGGGAAAGCAAGTGACACACCGGTTAAAGCTTTTTCACTGATTTGGGCAACAAAAATACTGTCGATAATATTATAGAGCGATTGTACCAACATCGAAATCATCATTGGTAAAGACATATTTATAAGTAAACGTTTAATGGGCATGGTACCCATTTTATTTTCCTTTTTTTGATTTTCTGTCGTCATGGGATAGCTCCTTTTGACTTAGTCGTTCTTTTTATTGGAATTAAAACCTGGGTTAAACGTTGGGAGTCTTCAACATCATGGTTTAAGTAAATTTCTTCGGTTACGCCGCTTGTTTCAAAATGATGCTCAAGCAGCCAAGCATCCATTTCTCGGTAAATACTAGGGATTTTTCGGTAGGCACCTTGATGATAACAAGTCAGGTACAGCCCACCTAGCTTTAGGCTAGCTTTGATCTGATTTTTGCCGGATAGTTCTTTATGCAACGGAAAGCTAGCTTCACATTCAACTGCTTCTTTGGAAAACGAATAATAAGTCACATAGAAAGAACCTGCTGGAAAAGCAGCCATCTCTTGTAAAAAATTCATTAGTTTTCCTCGACTCTCATCGATCGCCCCTTGCATCTCTTTCAAAGGAACCTTAATTTGAATTGAAATAGCTGCTTGATCACTACGCTCAATCACTTGCATCGCACTTATTCTAGACAAAGCTATCCCCTTCTTTCTCTCAATTTCTTTCTATCAGAATAGCACACATCAAAAGGTTAGACTACTGAACGGCTCACCTCTTTGTTATAATAAAACAAAAGAAAGTCGTTGAAAGAGGTGGTTGTGAGATGAAACGTTTTTTGTCAGCTGTTGCTAAGATAATTCTTCTAGTCTTTTTATTTTATTATATCGCTCAAACTGGATTTTTAAGTCGCGTCGCTTTGCCAGCTTTCGAGAGATTTGTCACTTATATCGAACCGGATGATTTAGATTTTTCTAGTTTGAATGAGGATAGTAGTATCGCTGAGTCGATTCAACCTCCGCCACCTGCTGAAGGTAGTAGTCAAATAGTAGAAGGACCGATATTTTCGCCGGATGAGATTGATGTGGCTGCCATTCGTGAGCGGATTTTTCAGTTGACGAATGAATTGCGAGCTGAGTATGACGCAGGCGCAGTCATTCAAAATGCCACTTTGCAAGAAGGTGCCAATGTGCGAGCTGTTGAGTCTGCGGAAAATTTTTCGCACACAAGGCCTAATGGTTCAGAATTCCAAACCGTTTTAAGTGAAAACGGCTTGGCTTATGATTATGCTTTAGTCGGTGAGAATTTAGCCATGGCCACCCATCATTTATCAGACGAAGAAATGGCCAGCTTTTTATTTGAAGGCTGGGTTAATAGTCAGGGTCATTTTGAAAATATGATTGAACCGCGATATTTGGAAATCGGAATTGGGGTTCATTATGATGGCGAATTTTTATATTTGGTTCAGATTTTCGGGACTGGTTATCAGTGATTAGGTGGAGATATGTTATTTAAATATGCCGTGATATTTTCGTCGTAAGTGGGGTATGAGTAGTGGAGTTTTTGTGCTACTGTTTGAGAGTAGTCGCGGAATAATTGGAAACAGGCGAACAAAGAATGCCACATCTCTGATGTTCCGCTCATGTTGAAGGTCTCCACTAGTTTCTGCCACTTTTCTGTTGGCAAGTAATCTTGCATGAACTTATAATTTTTCCCAAGGATGAAGTCAAAGCCTTCACGAGAACCAATTTTCCATGCCATCATCTGTAGCAAAGCTGGTCTTAAAATACCGTTCAGGTGGTCTGCGGCGAAAAGAAATTCCTTGCGCGCCAAACCCTTTGCAACATAAGTGGTCAGCCACCAAAATTCATTGCAGCAATCGTCAAAAATTTGGGCAGTTGGCACTTTAATCCAATAGCGTTCATCGCTTGCTGTTGGCGGGTCAGTTATTCGCTGGTCTTTATCAAGCAACACTTCTACTAGCCCATCACTTTTCTCAAAGTAGCTCGCTGTTTCTTCGAGTGGAATGAGCGTTAGATCGACAAGGTAGGGGTCGCAGGTTCGAGCCCTGCAAGGTCCATATTACGTTCTCT
>CAZLGI010000105.1:0-5855 GCA_964558995.1 uncultured Carnobacteriaceae bacterium
GACGAAGATGGTAACGATGTGAAACTTTCCCATGGTCTATACGGTAAATTAATGGAAAGCACGAATCGTGAAGTTCGCGAAGGTGCATTCAAAGCATTGTATAAAACATATGAAGGTTTGAAAAACACATTTGCGTCAACTTTATCAACACATGTAAAATCACATAACTATCAAGCAAAAGTACATAACTATGATTCTGCCCGTGCAGCAGCACTAGGCCGCAATCAAATTCCTGAAAGTGTCTACGATACACTATTGGATGTTGTGAACAAAAACTTACCATTACTACACCGTTATGTTGACTTGCGTAAAAAATTACTGAATGTTGATACGCTACACATGTATGACATGTACACACCATTAACTGGTAAAGCACCAATCGACTACACAGTTGAAGAAGCACAAGCAACAACATTAACATCGCTAGAAGTTCTTGGAGAAGATTACCAAACGATTTTGAAAGAAGCATTTGGAAATCGTTGGATCGACTGGCAAGAAAACGAAGGAAAGAGAAGTGGGGCATACTCATCAGGAGCTTATGACACAAACCCATACATCTTGATGAACTGGCAAGATTCTCTAAACCAATTATATACCTTAGTTCATGAGTTAGGTCACAGTGTGCATAGTTACTATACACGCAAAAACCAACCATACGCTTACGGCGACTATTCAATTTTCCTAGCTGAAATTGCCTCAACAGCGAACGAAAATATTTTAACGGATTACTTGTTGAAAACACAAACAGATCCTAAAGTACGTATTTATGTCTTGAACCACTACTTAGATGGCTTCAAGGGAACTGTTTTCCGTCAATCACAATTTGCGGAGTTCGAACACTACGTACACGAACAAGCGCAAGCCGGCACACCGTTAACACAAGACTTCATGTCAAATTACTATGGTGATTTGAACGCGAAATATTACGGACCATCTGTAGAAAAGGATGCAGAAATTGCGTTAGAATGGACTCGTATTCCACACTTCTACTACAATTACTATGTGTACCAATACGCAACAGGTTTCTCTGCTGCAACAGCATTGGCACAAAGAATTCTAGACGGAGAAGAAGGCGCATTAGAAAAATACCTAACCTTCTTGAAATCAGGAAGCAGCGACTACCCAATCGAAGTTATCAAAAAAGCTGGGCTAGACATGACTCAATCAGCTTATATCGAAGACGCAATGAAAGTATTCGAAGAACGCTTAAACGAACTAGAAAAATTAATCGCAGAGCAAGAATAATCAAAAAAATACCAACTCATTTTTTATTGGGTTGGTACTTTTTTTATTTGGTTAGGGTTTAATAGGGCTCTGCAGAGAAGGCGCGAAAACTCAGCACCTTTCGCTCTGCCTGCTTAAAATAGTGATTCACTTCAAATTACCTCATGAAACTTGAAGTATTCCTCTCCTAAAGAGAATTAACTCCCCAAACTCATGAAAGATCATTTTCCAGAACAAAAAGAACGCATCTAAACTCAATGCGCTCAATCTGAAATATTTATTTTATGATCTTCAGATAATCTTTCCCGATTTTCCGAACATTATCTCTCTTCAACAATTCTTTCTCTTTCCGTTTGGTCATAACTGGATGCCCAAACGCTTCTTCAAGCAAATCATCTGTAATGTTATCTTCCAACAAGAAACCATACTGTGGATTCAAATTATCAAAAACAACCAATGAGGGTGTCTTCACAATATTCATTTCTTGAGCAATCTGTTGATCGGCTTCGTAACTACTCTTTACAAAACTTGAGGCTTTATCTTCAAAAAACATTGCAATATCGAGCCTTGCATCGTCAGCTATTTTCGCAAGTAAGTCATTATCATATTCAATTGGATGACTCGTCAATTCTTTTTGAAGAAGCAGAAGGAATATTCTCCCGCGTTTTTTACCTTGCATCAAGGCTGCCTTATACGCCAAACAAGCGTCATAAATGATATGATACATCTTATTACGCAATTGCAAATCATTTGCTGGCATATTAAGTCGCTTCATATATTGAGTCACCGTATTGAAATTATGAAAAGTAACAAAACGAAAATGAATCTTTATATCCTCTGTATCTTCAAGAAATTGTAGTACAAATTGTTCAGTTTGATAGCATTTCAAGCCGATTGGATTAACAAACAAATACAGTTCATAAATTTGTTGTGAAGAAGAGAAAGGTCGCGATACTTTTTGTTGTCTATACATAATTATCCCTTCTTAACTTCTGAATAGTTTTCTATTAAATAATCGTTCTTAACATTACTTAAAAAACAGGCATATTTACAAACAAAACGACTTCTTCATAAAAAAGTAAGAAGTCATTTGCTAATTACATTATACTAATAAAATTAAACAAAAGTAAAATAAGATGCTTTAGTAACGTGGGGTAATTATACTAATGTTCACAATTTCGCCAAAGTATACCTAAAAGGTGACTCTGTAGAGAATGTAATGGCAAACAAAAGTTTTCAAAAAAACACAACTAACGATTTAAGGTTAGTTGTGTTCGGCAAGGAGCGCTGTCATTAACTGTTTGGGTAATTCATTGCCCGTTCAATTTTTTGAGCAGCAAATCGAGGTTTGATTTTGTATTCATCTAAGAACATTTCAAACTCGATTAACCCTTTTTCCAAATCATCCGTTTCAAACTCTAATTCATAATCTTTTTGATCTTGATAGAAACTTTCGTCTAAGAAATACGTGCCATTTTTGCCAGGGAAGATGTGCCTTACAGTAGATAAGCGCGCAATTGGTTTTAAGTCATCCAAGTTAACGCCAGCTTCTTCCAACATTTTAGCAACATGTCCGTCTTTTTTCAAAGTTCCAATATCGGACATATGTGTTGCGTCCTCCAAAGAAAGCGTATCGGTAGTTTCTAATTTTTCATTTTCTTGTAAAGGAGATTTAAGTGTTTGTTCCCCATAATCTTCATATAAGCGGATTCGCAATCCAAATTTCAAAGAACGCAACAAATTATTCTCCGTATCGTAATAAATATTTGTTTGTTGAATCGGTTCTACTTCTTCAAGGTTAAATTTAGTTAGTAAAAGCTCATATTCTTCTTTGGTTAATAGGTTTTTGAATTCCTTTTCGACTTCGTGAGCCATGAGAATCGCATCCTTTCTGACTACCTTACTATCATATCAGCTTTTTTTTACGTTCACAATCAATTTTACTTAGAAAAAATTTAAAGCTTGGATGTTTCTAGAAAAGGCTTATTTATGCTACCATATAACTATAAATTAATTAACGGATGAACGGATGTTGAGTATGGAAAAAGAGATAGTGACAGATTGGAATGAATTCCTTGCCCCGTATGAACAAGCAGTAGAAGAGCTGAAGGTAAAACTGAAGGGAATTCGTGGTGAGTATCGTAATAGCAACACTCACGCACCGATTGAATTTATTACAGGAAGAGTTAAAACAAGAGAAAGTATTCTAGAAAAAGCAGAAGTACGTCATATCGCCTTAGATAGACTTGAAGAAGATACGCAAGACATTGCAGGTATTCGGATCATGTGTCAGTTCGTAGAAGATATTTATCAAGTAGTTGAACTTTTACGTAAGCGTAATGATTTTACGATTCTGATTGAACGTGATTATATTGCTAATAAAAAGGACAGTGGGTATCGTTCTTACCATTTAGTTATCGAATATCCTGTTCAACGTGTATCTGGAGAGAAAGTCGTCTTATGTGAAATTCAAATTCGTACACTGGCGATGAACTTCTGGGCAACGATTGAACACACTTTAAACTACAAATATCGTGGCGAATATCCTGAAGAACTGCACGATCGATTAATTCGTGCTGGTGAAGCGGCTTTTTCTCTTGACCAGGAAATGTCTGAGATTAGAGAAGAGATTAAAGAAGCACAAATGTACTTTACAAGTAAGAAAGAAAAATATAACTAGGGGTGCTTGCATGAGAATTGCACTTGTCAACAATGATAGATCTGAATCAGTGGCGCTAGCGAAGGAGCTGCTCACTTTACTTAATGGGGCAGAGTTTACGATTGATGAGGCGAATCCGGAGTTAGTAATCACAATAGGCGGTGATGGGACCTTGTTGTCGGCCTTTCATAAATATAATCATCTCTTAGATACCGTTCGCTTTGTGGGCATTCACACGGGTCATTTAGGTTTCTATACAGACTGGCGGGATTATGAGCTGGACGAGTTGGTAGCTGGTTTGAAACAGGACCAAAGAGAAAGTGTCAGCTATCCTTTGTTAGATTTGCGGATTAAATACCGCGACGAGCCGGAAGAGGTACGTTATCTAGCTTTGAACGAAGCTGTGTTAAAAAAAACTGATGGCACAATGGTTTGTGATATTTATGTAAAAGATGAACTTTTTGAAACCTTCAGAGGTGATGGCATTTGTGTGGCAACGCCAACTGGATCAACTGGTATTAGCAAATCACTGGGGGGTGCGGTAATTCACCCGCGTACCGAAGCGTTGCAACTAACCGAGATGGCTTCGGTTAATAATCGTGTTTACCGAACACTAAGTTCACCAATGATTATCGCAAAAGATGAATGGATTGAAGTGAAACCTGTGGATGAAGATAAATTATTCATTACCATGGATAATTTAACAATCGGCGAAAAGGCAGTTGAAAAACTGACCTATCAAATTGCCAAAGAACGGGTGCATTTTGCGCGTTATCGACACACGCATTTTTGGAGTCGAGTTGAAAATTCCTTTATCGGTGTGATTAATAAAAAGAATGAAGCACTTAACGAAGATGAACGTTGGGAAAAGGGGGAAATTTAATGACGAAAAAATATGTCTTAACTACATTTAATTGGAAAGACGAACAATTAAAAGAGATGCAAGAATCATTACCAACTCATGAATTTATTATGGATACAACAGATACCGAAAAATTGGAGAAAGTTGAAATTGTGCTTCATTGGACGCCTGAGATGACGAAGCTTTGGAAAGCGAAGCAATTGCCTAACTTAAAATGGGTACAAGTTATTTCGGCAGGCATTAATTCTGCACCACTGGATGAATTCGAGACCGCAGGAATTATCTTAACCAACGCTTCCGGTATACATCAGCACACGATTAGTGAATTTGTTATTGCGGCATTATTATTTGACATGCGACAATTCAAAGAACTCCAACATAATCAGAAAAATAATGTTTGGGGAAAAGGGATCAATATTCAAGAATTGCGTCGTAAAACCATGATGATTATGGGTATCGGAAATATTGGCCAACGCCTTGCAACGATTGCGAAAGCTTTTGGTATGACCGTCATTGGTGTGAATCGAAGTGGACGAAAAATTGCTGAAGTTGATCAAACGGTTACGCAAGATAATGCAGATGAGTTTATCGGAAATATAGATGTCCTTGTAAGCATTCTACCTGAAACTGAAGAAACAAAAAACTATTTTGACCAAAAACGTTTCGAAAAAATGAAAAAAGGCGTGAAATTCATTAACGTTGGACGTGGTTCTTCGGTCGATACTGAAGCACTGATTGATGCTTTGGATAAAGGGATTGTATCATTTGCTGGTTTGGATGTGTTTGAAGAAGAACCGTTGCAAGAAGACAGTCCACTTTGGCAACATGAAAAAGTATTTGTCTCACCACATATGTCAGGTGCACTAGAACATTTCCGCAGCGATTTATTTGAAGTCGTTGGACCAAACATCAAAGCCTATGCAACAAGTGGTACACCAGAGATTAATGTGATTGATTATAAAAAAGGATATTAATATTAAGCCTCGCTGACTATTATAGTTCAGCGGGGTTTCTTTTTTCATTAGCAAAGGAGCCTTGTTCCGCTTTTTTGGATATTTTTGTTATAATGGTTTTATTATAAAATTGAAAAGAATTAGGGGTTTGAGACGT
>CAZLGI010000106.1:0-5802 GCA_964558995.1 uncultured Carnobacteriaceae bacterium
ATCAGCAAATTGTCGATTTAATGATTGATCAAATGGAAGAGAATCGAGATGATTTGGACGACTTGCTGTGGACACTTCATGAGATGAAGGAGTAGAGCGAATGGATAGAAAAGAATGGTTACTAGAACAAATTGAAGAAATAAAAAATAGTAGTAAAGATTATCGCCAGATTGCGTTGTATCAAGAGTTTGCAGAATTAATCAAAGAACAATACAAACGCATCGAACAAACAGAAGGCGAAATAGACGGACGCATGTGGAGTCCAAAAGAATGGGGCTGAGAAAATGGAAAAGATAACATTAATTCAACCAGTTATGGATGTTGAAATGGCAGAAGGAATGGTTTGTGATCCGATCACAGGTATGTGTGGTCCCGCTATGACCGAAACTAATCAAGCAAATGAAGATGTAAAAGGTACAGAAGAAGAGTAGGGGGATTCAAATGGACATGCAAGACATGAAACCAACAGTTGATTTATACAATGCGACAGACCCGCTCTGTTCTTTTTGTTGGGCATTTGAACCTATTTTAAGAAAGTTTCGTTATCAATATGCCAGCTATATCGAAAAAGATACGATTGTGATGGGCGGCATGATTGAAAAATGGGAGAATTATGGTCGTGAAAGTGGTCATGGCGGAATAGATTCAATTGATGTCGCAAAACAATGGCGTGATTTAGGCGATTACAGTCGTATGGTGATTGATGGACGGATTTGGTTAGACGAACCAATTCATTCATCCTATCCAAGTTCTCAGGCGTTTGAAATTGTGCGACGCGATTATCCAGAACAAGCGACGTATTTGCTACGTAAGCTACGTGAAGCAGTCATGATGTGGAATGAAGACATTTCAAATCCTAATGTTTTAAAAGGGATCTTAGAAAGTATCGATTTGGATGGAGGAGCTGTTTTGGAAGAAGCGGAGTCCTTCACCGGTCGTATGTTGCTAAAGGGTGACATTGACTTATCCCGTTCATTGACGGTTACAGGTTTTCCAACGATTGTTCTTCTTAACCAACAAAATGTAGGGGTAAAGGTTGTCGGTGCGCAATCGCTTGATGCTTTAGTTAGCGCTCTGAAACAAGCCTTGCCTGAAGGAACCGAAATTATTCCAGATCCACTGCCAAGTTTGGACATTGCGATGGAGGCGACTCCTTTAATGTTGAATCGAGAGATTGAGTTGCTTTATGATTTGGAAGAAGAAGACGTCGAAGGTTTCGTGAACATGATCGTAGGTAAAGAAAATTATCAAAAAGGCGAGTTGCTCGGGCAAACCTATTACAAAAAAATCTCAAGTTCGTTTACGGAAAGGTAAGAGATGATGAGTGTTAAAGAAAGAGAAAGTTTATTCCAAACGATCGCCTTAGTTGCCGTCGTTTTAGGCAAAAGATATTACGGAAGTTATTTAGGCGAGTATGAAAATATCTTGTTTGTTTTCATTGTGACTGGCGTTTTTTATCTAATCCATTTCTTGTTCGTGAAGTTTACAAAAGATTACCCAGACAGAGATGATTGGGAAGAGAAGTTGAATGTCATAACCTTGTTACTGTACGGTTTAGGCTTGTTAATTTTATTCTGGCTTAATGTAAACAATGTCATTGTCATGGCAGTTGTTGGTGTAATTTTAATCTCAATAAACGTCATAATTAAAACAAAACGTCGAGAGATTCGCCGCGATATGATGAAATAGAACAAGAGACGCATGTTTTCTTATGTGTCTCTTTTTTTACAATAAAAAATGTATCACACTCCGTTAGTAAAAACAGAGTGCGATACATTTTTGTGTTTTCTACACATCTAATTGATAAATATAATCATCCATTACAAAGCCATTCCCAATCGGCGATACAACCTCATCCGTTCGCTTAAAACCTATTTCTTCATAAAAACGAATGGTCGAATCATTGTGCTTATTCACTGTTAAACTCAATCGCTCTTTTTGCCGAGCAATGGCCAACTCAATGAACTGCTGCATCGTCTGATAGGCATAACCATTCCCGCGACTTTCCTGCAGGAGGTAAAGCTTACTAACGAAGAGTTCAGTTTCACGCCATTCGATTGCAGTATAACCAACCGCATGACTATCAACTTGAATTAGAAAATAATCATTAAGCTTCGATGCAACATCTTCGCTAATATTTTCCCTAGATTGAAAGTTTTCCAACATATAAGTTACTTGTTCCTCGCCAAGAATCGGCAAGTAATGTTCTTGCCAAATGAAACGAGCCAACTGAGAGACGGCATCAATTTGGGCGTCATCTTGAACCGGTAGCAGGGTGATGTTAGGCATTAACCCACCAACTTTACTAAGAAATAGTTCTTTTTCCCTCTACGTACAATAATGAAACGATTATCAAATGAATTATCGGCTGTCATAACGAAATCTAAGTCAGTTATTCTCTCACCATTAATCGTAATTGCACCATTCTTAATATCTTCGCGTGATTGACGACGAGATGGTTCAATGCCTAAATCAACTAACCATGTTACCAATTCTTGTTCTTCAAAGTTTGTTTCGAAAGTCGGCATATTTTTGAAACCTTGTTCGATCTCATTAGCCGTTAACTCTTTAATATTTCCAGTAAACAATGCTTCTGTAATTTTCAAAGCATCTTCCAAAGCTTGTTCGCTATGAACAAATTTAGTCATTTCTGCCGCCAAAGTTTTTTGCGCTTCACGTTTGTGTGGCTCTGTTGCAACCTTTTCTTCCAAAGCATCGATTTCTTTTTTGCTTAAGAAGGTGAAGTATTTCAAGTATTTAACAACATCACGGTCGTCTTGGTTTACCCAGAATTGGTAAAATTCGTAAGGTGTTGTTAGTTCAGGATCTAACCAAACTGCACCGCCAGCTGTTTTACCAAATTTTGTACCGTCTGCCTTTAACATCAATGGAATTGTTAATCCAAAGGCTTTTGATTCAGAGCCTTCTTTTTTGCGAATTAATTCCAAACCAGCTGTGATATTTCCCCACTGGTCTTGACCACCAACTTGCAATTGCACGTCTAAGTGACGGAAAAGGTGTAGGTAGTCCATTGACTGAAGAATTTGGTAAGAGAATTCAGTGAAGGAAATACCTGTTTCTAAACGGCTCGCAACAATGTCTTTTGCTAACATCGTATTGATATTAAAGTTCTTTCCGTATTCACGTAGGAAATCCAATAAGCTTAATTCTTTCGTCCAATCCAAGTTGTTTACCAAACGGATATCAGAGTTTTCTTCGCCAGCTTGGAAAAGTTTCTTCATTTGAACAGTGATTCTTTCAGCATTGTACATGACATCTTCTTCAGATTGTAAAACACGTTCTTCTGATTTCCCACTAGGATCTCCGATGGATCCAGTCGCTGCACCAATTAAAATAACTGGTTTGTGTCCAGCAAGTTGGAATCGTTTCAAAATCATAAATGGAATTAAGTGACCAATGTGCATACTTGATCCCGTTGCATCAATTCCGCAGTAAAGACCAATTTGTTTCTCGTTAACTAACTCAAGTAAGCCTTCTTCGTCCGTCTGTTGGTTAATAGCGTCTCGCCATTGTAGTTCTTCAATAATGTTCATAATAGCCTCCTAAAAAATGATAATAAAAAAAGCCCCTGACAGAGAGAGACTCTCCATCAGGGACGATGAATTCACCGTGTTACCACCCAGATTGTTTCATCAATTATAGAAAAATCAGTCTATAAATTGTCTGAAACCACTCCTACATGTATCGTATGTAAACCGCTTTTCAAAAAAGTAAGCTCGAGAGTGTAATTCAGCATAAGGTTGTACCGGTTTTCACCAACCACCGGCTCTCTAATAGGCAACACCTTATCCCTACTGGGTTCTTTCAACGCTAATAGTATATTCATTTTATTTTATGTACTCATTATAAAGAGGTAAAAGGGAAATGTCAATTTCATTATTGAATAAAGGTTATAAGTATATATAACAAGAAAAGACCACCTTTTGAAACAATACAAACTGTTCATTACAGGAGTGTTACAAACGAGCTACAAGTTAAAGAAAAGAGAATTTTGTAGCAATAGTTGTGCTATGATTCCATTGTCGAGAAAAACTTTAAACGTCATTAGCACTTATAAAATGGATCATAAAACTTACAGCACTTATAATCGGAGGAATTAATTTGAAGAAGAAGCTTGCTACTATTATTCTAACAACTTCAATTGTTACTGCAAGTCTAGCAGCACCATTCACTGCTCAAGCGGATGAACTAACAAACCAAATCCTACAACAAGAAGAAAAGTTAAACAACTTAAATAATCAATTAAGCTCAGCTGAAGAGGTTCTAGCAACTGTTGAAACTGAAATTGCTGATGCAGAAAATCAAATCAACGACTTAACAGGACAAAGAGTTGACACACAAGAAGAAATTACAGTACTTGGCGAAGAAATCGCTCAACTACAAATCATTATTGATCAACGTGAAGAACAACTAGCTGAACAAGCTCGTTCAGTACAAGTAGCAGGTTCTAACACAAACTACTTAAACTTTATTTTCGCATCTGACTCACTAACAGATTTAATCTCAAGAATTGATGTTGTGACAACAATGATGTCAGCAAACAAAGAACTTGTTGAAAAACAAATTAGTGACCAACAATTAGTAGAAGATAAACAAATAGCTGCAGAAGATAAATTAACTGAAATTATTTCAATGACTTCTGAAATGGACGCTTTGAAAGCTTCATTAGCAGTTAAAGTAATCGAACAAGAGAGTGCGTTAGCAGCTTTGAATGCTGAAAAAGCAACTGTTGAAGAAGATCGCTTAATGTTTATCGCTCAAAAAGAAGAAGCAGATCGTTTAGCAGCTGAAGAAGAAGCAAGACAAGTTGCAATTGCTGAACAAGCAGAAGCAGACCGTATTGCTGCTGAAGATGCATCTCGTCGTCAAGCTGAACAAGCAACAATCGTTCAAACAGCGACAGGAGAAGCGACAACAGTAAATACACCAGCAGCAACTGAAGCACCAGCAAGAACTGAAACAGTAGTTAATAGCCCGGCACCAGCACCAAGCCCAACTCCAGCACCTAGCGTACCAGCAGCATCAGTGCCGCCTGCAGCGCCAAGTGGAGACTTGATTAGTACAGCATACAAATACATAGGCGTTCCTTACAAATGGGGCGGAAAAACTCCAGCAGGATTTGACTGCTCAGGGTTTACCTCATATGTATTCCGTGAAGCTTATGGAATGGAAATCGGCGGATCGACTGTCCCACAAGAAGGTTTAGGTCCAAAAATTGGTATCTATGAAGTACAAGCTGGAGACCTATTATTCTGGGGTAATCCTGGAAGCACGTATCACGTAGCAATTTCATTAGGTGGCGATCAGTACATCCACGCACCAGACTATGGTTCAACCGTTGAAGTACGTAACTTTAACTGGTTCAAACCACAATTTGCTGTTCGTGTAGCAAGATAATTTAATGAATTTAACAAGCAGCTCTTTGGGGCTGCTTTTTGTGTGAAAATAAAAGTACATGCTTGCCATATTTTAATTCAAGGCAATGAAATTTGTGGTAGAATAGTAGGTACTGATACGAGTAGAAAACTCGTAAATGTCTTAAGGAGGCACTCATTCGTGTTAAAAGAAAAGAAAACATTTTATATTACAACACCAATTTACTATCCAAGTGGAAAGTTACATATCGGTAACTCTTATACAACCATTGCTTGTGATGTGATGGCACGTTATAAAAGAATGCAAGATTTCGATGTTTACTATTTGACTGGGACAGATGAACACGGTCAAAAAATTGAAACAAAAGCCAATGAAATGGGTATTACACCAAAAGAGTATGTTGAC